>JBJEAY010000296.1:0-2367 GCA_051869575.1 Prevotella sp.
GTTCGCTTGGAATCAAGTTCGGTCCTGTTTTCCTTCAAGGATTTGTTGATGGCGACACTATCCGCTATTATGATCCTGCTCTTCGTATGCCAGGAGGTGATTACGACCTTGTATTGAAAGAGGCAACTGGTTTTGATATCGCAAAGACTTTGGTTCATTTTGCTCTTACCGGTGACAAGAAGACTTGTTTTGGAAACCCTCAAGAGTGTTACAAACTTAACGGTGGTGTTGGACTTTTGATGTGTGCTTCTGTAAAGCCTGGATTATTAGCACATGTAGAAGGATTAGATAAGATGATAGCTCATGAAAAGGTTGTTTATGGTCGTCAGATTATTCCAGAAGGCGAGATGATACCTGATAGCGGTGATGTTCGTCAACGAGTGGCAGCTGTCGGAGTTTACCTTCCTTCTATAGCAGAGGTACCTCAGTTCCTTGAGGATTTCTATAACACTTACAAGATTACTGATACGGAAGGTAATGATATGATTATTTCAAAATTTGAATATAAACCTGAATAATAAAATGGCAAATTCAAGAATTGACTTCCTGTATCTGAGTGAGCAGGACATGATTAAGGCTGGCGTATGCAATATGTCAGAGTGTTTAATTTCGATGGAAGATATGTTCAGGTTGCTGGTGGCTGGTGACTACCGTATGGGTGGTGACAACGGTAACGAACATGGAATCCGTTTATCGTTCCCCAAGGAGAGCAACGTACCAGGAATGCCTCTCCATGAGCCAGACAAGCGCATGATGGCAATGCCGGCATACCTGGGTGGCAAGTACAAGTTGTATGGTTGCAAGACATACGGATCGAATCCTCACAACAAGGAGTATGACCAGCCTCGAAGCATCCTGATGATGTCGCTGATGGACTCTATCACCGGTGCCCCTATGGCATACATGAGTGCCAACCTGCTGAGCGCAATGCGTACAGGTGCTGTTTGCGGTCTTGGTGCAAAGTGGCTGGCTAATGACGATGCAAAGGTGGTGGCTATCATCGGTCCTGGTGTGATGTCACGCTTCACACTGGATGCCTTCATGTGTGCACGTCCGAATGTCGATACCCTGAAGATCAAGGGTCGTGGTAAGGAGAGCATGCAGCACTACATCGACTGGGCAAAGGAGAAGTATCCTCAGATCAAGAACTACATCATCTGCGACAGCTTTGAGGAGGCTTGCCGTGAGTCGGACATCATCTTCTATGGTACTACCAATGCAGCCAAATTTGAGGACAACCCATTCGTTGAGGAGGCATGGATTAAGCCAGGTGCAGTAATCATTGCAGCTTCTGCTCTGTTGGTAAAGACCGACTTCCTTGCCAAGGACAACGTGAAGCTCGTTGCTGACAACTATGCTATGTATGCAGGTTGGGGTGAAGGTCGAGAACTGCCTACCCAGAAGACCGTTTCAACTCTTCTTGGTATGGGATTCTATGATGCAGTAACCGAAGGTAAGATTGATCGTGATAGCATCACAGAGCTGGGTGACATCATCAACGGCAAGGTGAAGGCACGCGACAACAAAGATCAAATCATGGTGTATGCTGTAGGTGGCATGTCGCTGGAAGATGTAGCTTGGGGTTATGAGTGCTACAAGAATGCATTGGCAAATAACATAGGTGTAAAACTGAACCTTTGGGAGACTCCAGAACTTATGAAATGATGACATTATAAATAGAAATCATAAATGGAAGAGAATAAGTTTAAAAGAAACATAAACTCACGCGACCTTATCTATCTCGCTTTCGGAGCGATGATTGGTTGGGGATGGGTTGTAGCCTCTGGTGGATGGATTGAATCTGCCGGAGTGCTTGGTACTGTATTAGGTTTCATCATAGGTGGACTTATGATTTACTTCGTGGGCCTCACCTATGCGGAATTGACTACTGCTATGCCTAGGAGTGGTGGCGAACATGTATTTAGTTATCGTGCTTTTGGTCCAAAAGGCTCGTATATGTGTACATGGGCTATCATATTAAGCTATGTAGGTGTAGTTTGTTTTGAGGCTTGTTCACTTCCTACAATCATCCAGTACATATTTCCAGATTTCTTGCAAGGTTATCTCTATACTATTGCAGGATTGAAGGTATATGCTTCATGGCTTGCGGTTGCTGTAATTTGCGCTATGCTTATCACATATGTTAACATATTAGGTGTAAAGGCTGCTGCCAAACTACAACGGATCCTGACTACAATTATTGCTGTAGTTGGCTTAATACTTGTGGCAGTATCTGCAATCAATGGCGATTCAGACAACCTTATGCCTCAATTGTTTGAAGGGAATGACGGCAGTGGTATCATCAGGAATATACTGTCAGTAGCCGTTATTGCCCCATTTTTTCTCTTTGGCTTCGATGTCATTCCG
>JBJEAY010000297.1:0-2367 GCA_051869575.1 Prevotella sp.
CGTACAACAGGAATGTTTTCAGAGTCAACAAAACAAAAATTGAAGTCAACTCGTAATTTCCTCAATGGCAAACTCAATAATATATCAGACCATATAAAGGGCAGATACAGTGAAATGGGATATGATGTAGCAGTAAAAGACTTGGCTTATTATTTCGATTGGGATAATGATGGCATTGCTGGCAATGAGTTGGATGACTCTCCTACCGTCAAACTCAGCAAAGACAAAATTGTAATTCCATCAGAGGGAGGAGACTATGAGGTAAAAATAGAATCTGATAAGCCATACTTTCTAATTCCACCTTTCGAAGTAACAGACTCTGACACAGGATTGGATGTAACTCCTGGTGGAAGCGTTACCGAAGAAAACTTCTTTCAATCTCTTTACGAAAGTGGAGCAGAGAACAGCGTGGCAAATATTGAATCTGAATCCACTATAGATAAGAATCTCATCAAAATTCATGTAGAACCAGCAAAATTCCGCGGCAACAAGTCCGTGAGTCTGATGATATATAATGCTCGTGGTATTGTTTCGGCACAAATAGATATTGAACAAAAAGGGAATCCCGATATACAGATTCAGGTTCCCAAGTTGGGGTCTGACGGTGTAAGCATTGTGTCAGCCACTTTAGCCACAATAAGAGATGCTATCAAAATTGACCGTTCTTTAGAAGGTGAATATGTGTTGTCAGAGCAAAAGATCCCTTTCTCACCTCAAAACACTTCTATCAATAACTGCTGGAGCAAATATTATGCAGCATTAAACTATCTGATGAACATCAAATATGTAGATGCAAATGCCTTGAATTGCTATCAGCCTTACTTGAACACGTACATTGCACTGATTTACTACCAACTTACTTCACATTGGGGAGGCGTTCCTTACTTCGTGGAGAAGAGAAACGATGGGGATTTCTCTATTTCACGTACAGAAGAGGAGATAGTCCTTGATGGACTTTCGAATCTTTTAGAGGCGGCAATCACTGATTTGGAAGAGAAGAAGAATGATGCCTTCAGCGATGCAAATAGTGCTTTCTTTGTCTCTAAAGATGTTGCAAGGGTATTACTGGCTTATACCTATTGCAACCAGCAGAAATACACTCGGGCGCTACCTCTTCTTGAAAAAGTCATATCCAATGGATATTATAGTCTGGTAGAATCAAATGTAATAGAATATGTCAACAATTCAGAGTGTATTCTCGGTTTTGTGCTTGAAACAAGAAGCGGAGAATCGTGTCATCCATGTTTGGATTACAAGGATGTCATACTTACAGCTGCAGAATGTCAGTATCTTGAAGGCGACAAAACGAAAGCTGAAGAATACATTAGACAGATATGCAAGGCAAAAAGCATAAAAATAGATGAAACGGAACCTCTGGAAGCAATTGCAACAATAAGAAAAACGTTCAAATCAACAAACTATCTCGGATTTATCAGGCGCAACAATCTGGGTGAAAACAGTTTAGGATTGAGTGACAGCCAGCTTTATCAATTGCTATGGCCTATTCCTGACAATGAACTCATGTTCAATCCGTCGATGACACAGAATCCAGGATATTAGAATATACCGCAAAACGGCAATTCCCTATGGAACATTTTGATAGTTTCAAATGGCTTTTATCCCAAAGGCCCATATCAGAAGAACGTCTTCCTGATGAGAGCGTACTTATTGAAAAGGAAGGGAATGGATATAGTTTCGGTTTTGAGGAATACTATTTCGTTGTTCATTTCTATTCCCAATACATCCGACCTTTTGGCAAGGATTTTACCTTGAAGAAAGTAAACGAATTAGAGAATTCATTTGCAAAAGCATGGGCGATATTTGCTATTGCCCGTGCTCCTTTTGTCATAAAACATGATAATGAAGAGTTCGAGGAAAGAATGGAAGAACTTGGAAGAAAGTTAGGCATTCCTTACGAGCATGTAAAATATGCCTTCAAATCCTATATGCCATTTCTTACCAACTACGATTACTTCAAGTTCGCCTATGATAATCTTGACAAGGTCGATTACCGTTACTTCTACCTGCTGCTGATTGACTATATTGCAGACGATTATCCTGAAGATTTGACGAAGCATTATCCTGATTATCTGTCATGTCAGAAACAGCTGGAGTGCAAATTCTCTAAAGAGTGTATGAAGAGAAGAGAGTGTTATTACATTTATATCAATGGAGGGGACAACTATGACTATGCAAAGGATATGAATGTCTTTCAAAAGAACTTGACGCTTGATTTTCTCCGATTCGCTCCAAAGGAATTAAAAGATAAGGCTATAGTGAAGTTGTACGAATCGTTTCGGCACATTAATCAGACAGGAATGTTTGAAAGTAAACTTTGTTTGTCATACGACAAGGTGTTATACTCTG
>JBJEAY010000298.1:0-12969 GCA_051869575.1 Prevotella sp.
AAAAAACATTTAATTAAAATTATGTCAGAATTAACAAACAACGTCAAGCCATTGGACGACTTCAACTGGGAAGAATTTGAAAATGGCACATCGGCTAACGTCAGCAAGGAAGAGCTGGACAAGGCTTACGACGAAACCTTGAACAAGGTTAGTGAGCACCAAGTGACTGAGGGTACTGTTATCTCAGTGGACAAGAAGGAAGTTATCGTCAACATCGGCTACAAGAGCGACGGTATCATCCCCGCAAGCGAATTCCGCTACAATCCCGACCTGAAGGTGGGCGACAAGGTAGAGGTTTACGTAGAAAACCAGGAGGACCGCAAGGGTCAGCTTATCCTGTCGCACAAGAAGGCCCGCCTCAGCAAGAGCTGGGATCGAGTTAACGCCGCCCTCGAGAACGAGGAGGTTATTCAGGGATTCATCAAGTGCCGCACTAAGGGCGGTATGATTGTTGACGTATTCGGTATCGAGGCATTCTTGCCCGGTAGCCAGATTGACGTTCACCCAATACGCGACTACGACCAGTTTGTAAACAAGACCATGGAGTTCAAGGTTGTGAAGATCAACCAGGAGTTCCGCAACGTGGTTGTTTCGCACAAGGCTCTTATCGAAGAGGAGCTCGAGGCTCAGAAGCGCGAGATTATCTCTAAGCTCGAAAAGGGTCAGATTCTTGAAGGTACTGTCAAGAACATCACCTCTTACGGCGTATTCGTTGACCTCGGTGGTGTTGACGGACTCATCCATATCACTGACCTCTCTTGGGGCCGTGTTGACGATCCCCACAAGGTGGTTGAGCTCGACCAGAAGATCAATGTCGTTATCCTCGACTTCGACGACGAGAAGAAGCGCATTGCCCTCGGACTGAAGCAGCTCACTCCGCACCCATGGGATGCCCTGGATGCCGACCTGAAGGTGGGCGACAAGGTGAAGGGCAAGGTGGTCGTTATCGCAGACTACGGTGCATTCGTAGAGATCCAGCCCGGTGTAGAGGGTCTTATCCACGTAAGCGAGATGTCATGGAGCCAGCACCTGCGCTCTGCCCAGGACTTCCTCAACGTGGGCGACGAGGTGGAGGCCGTTATCCTCACTCTCGACCGCGACGAGCGCAAGATGAGCCTTGGTATCAAGCAGCTTAAGGAAGACCCATGGGAGGCTATCGAGGTTAAGTATCCTGTTGGAAGCAAGCACACTGCCAAGGTCCGCAACTTCACCAACTTCGGCGTATTCGTTGAGCTGGAGGAGGGTGTTGACGGACTTATCCACATCAGCGACCTCTCTTGGACCAAGAAGGTTAAGCATCCTTCAGAGTTCACTCAGGTGGGCGCAGAGATCGACGTTGTCGTACTCGACATCGACAAGGACAACCGTCGCCTGAGCCTCGGCCACAAGCAGCTTGAGGACAACCCATGGAACCAGTTTGAGGCTACATACACCGTAGGCAGCGTACACGAGGGTAAGATCGTTGAACTGCTGGAGAAGGGTGCAGTGGTATCTCTTGAGAAGGGCGTTGAGGGCTTCGCCACTCCTAAGCATCTCGTTAAGGAGGATGGTACTCAGGCCGCTCTCGGTGAGGAACTGCCATTCAAGGTTATCGAGTTCAACAAGGACAGCAAGCGCATCATCCTGTCGCACAGCCGCACATTCGAGGATGCTCAGCGTGAGGAGAAGCGTGCTGCCAAGAAGCCTCGTGCCAAGAAGGAAGAGACTATCAAGATTGATAATCAGCCTGCTTCCACCACTCTCGGTGACATCGATGTTCTTGCTCAGCTCAAGGCTCAGATGGAGAAAGGCGAGTAATGTCGCTGCGACGAAATTAAAAAATTAAAAAATTAAAAAATTAAAGTCGCAAGCGAAATTAAAATATTAAAAAGGCGATGCCGTGAAGAACGGTGTCGCCTTTTATTTTAATCAGTAATCAATAATCAAAAATCAATAATCAAAAGGACAGTTGCGCCAGGCGTTGCTTGAGTTGTTCGGCTTGGGAGCGGCGGATGGCGAGGGTTATCTCGCAGGTGTTGTCGAAGGATTGGGAGACAATGCGGGGCTGAAGGTCCTTGACGATGCGCATGACGTCGTTCATCATAACATAGGTGAACGAATAGGTTATCTCCTCCTCTATCAATCGCTCTTCAGCTTCGGCATCGTCGAGGGCAAGGGCGGCTGCCTCCTTATATGCCACGATGAGTCCGCTCGTGCCGAGCTTCACGCCCCCGAAGTATCTTATCACGAGGACGAGCACGTTGGTGAGCTCGCGACTGTTGATCTGGCCCAAGATGGGCTTGCCTGCAGTGCTACTTGGCTCTCCGTCGTCGTTGGCACGGAATTCGGTGCGCTCCTGTCCGAGCATATATGCCCAGCAGACATGTCGCGCGTCGAAATATTTCTTGCGGTATTGGGCCACAATGTCCTTCACCTCATCGACTGTCTCGACATGATGTGCAAAGGCGAGGAACTTGCTACGCTTTTCAGTATAGTATCCCTCGCCTGTCTTATGTTCACTTATCGTCTTATATACGTCCATCTTATGTTTAATTAGGAATGAGGAATGAGGAATGAGGAATTGGCTGCGCATAGGCATTTCATTCCTAATTCCTAATTCCTAATTTCTAATTCCTAATTCCTAATTCCTAAACAAGTTTATGTATTACCAGTCCGGAGCGGAGTTTGGGTTCAAACCATGTGGCCTTGGGCGGCATGATGTTGCCACTGTCGGCGATGTCCATAATCTGCTTCATCGACACGGGATAGAGAGCCAATGCCATGCGCATCTCTCCACTATCGACACGACGCTTGAGCTCGCCAAGTCCACGCAGACCGCCCACGAAGTCGATGCGGTTGCTGCCGCGAAGGTCCTTGATGCCAAGCAGGTCGTCGAGTATCAGACGGCTGGAGATGTCAACGTCGAGCACTCCGATGGGGTCGTTGTTGTCGTAGGTACCCTCCTTGGCCTTGAGCGAATACCAATGCTTGTCGAGATACATCGAGAACTCGTGTGGCTGCTGGGGCTTGTAGATCTCCTCGCCCTTGTCCTCGACGATGAAGTTGCGCGTGAGTTTGCGCAGGAACTCGTCGGACTCCATGCGGTTGAGGTCCTTGACAACACGGTTGTAGTCGAGGATGGTGAGCTGAGATGCCTGGAAGCACACTGCCATGAAGTAGTTGTACTCCTCGTCGCCATGGTGATCCTTGTTGAGCTTGGCCTTCTCCGCTCCCACGAGGGCTGCGGCTGCCGAGCGGTGGTGTCCGTCGGCGATATACATATTGGGCATCTTGGCAAACTCGTTGGTGATTGTCTCGATGTCCTTCTCGTCGGAGATTACCCAGAACTTATGTCCGAAACCGTCGATAGGCGCGATGAAGTCGTACTCGGGCTCGGTGGCGGCATAGCGCATGATGAGGGCGTCGAGCACCTTATTGTCGGGATAGGCGAAGAAGACGGGTTCGATGTTGGCGTTGTTCACACGCACGTGCTTCATGCGGTCTTCTTCCTTGTCGCGACGAGTGAGTTCGTGCTTCTTTATCTTGCCCGTCATATAGTCATCGACGTATGCTCCGACAACGAGACCATACTGTGTCTTGCCGTTCATTGTCTGGGCATAGATATAGTAGTTTTCCTTGTCGTCCTGCACGAGCCAGCCTTTGTCCTGGAACATTTGGAAGTTCTCGGCGGCTTTCTCATACACGCGTGGATCATACTCGCTCGTTCCCTCGGGGAAGTCGATTTCGGGTTTGATGATATGATAGAGGCTCATCTCGTTCTCGCCAGCCTCTGCCCTTGCCTCTTCGGAGTTGAGCACGTCATAGGGACGCGACTCCACTCGCTCCACGAGCTCCTTCGGGGGGCGAATACCCCTAAATGGTTTTACCTTTGCCATATTCTTTTTTTTAAATGAGGAATTAGGAATTAGGGATTAGGAATTAATAGCCTCTGCGGTTGTTTTCGTTATGCTGCTAAGAAGACTTTTCAATGATATACAATCATTATACATAGACTGATATTGAGAATCATCCAAAAAATCTGTATCATGCAACAATTCCAACCAATATAACGATTCAGCACATTCTTTAAAAGCAATATACATCTTAGATAAAAAATCTTTCTTACTAAATGCACACGTTGCTTCTGTAACATTTGCTCCAATGCTTGTTCCACTTCGCAACAATTGCTTGGAAATAACATACTCATGTTTTGAATTATTCAAAAACTGATAAAGACGTATAATTCTTATAGCAAATTGCTTACTCTTAGTTACAATAACATTGTCGCATTTCATACCAAATTGACTTTGTTGATTGCTGGCTGCACTTTGACTTCGTCTTCCTCTGTCGCAACTCGGGATAGCTCGAGCCCGGCTCTATATTCGGTTTGCGCAGCAATTCCTAATTCCTAATCCCTAATTCCTAATTCCTAATTCCTAATCCCTAATTTACTTTAAACTTCGTGCATCCGTCCTTGAAGAAGGCGTTGATCTGACGGGCGGCGGCAATACCGGCGTTGGTATTGGCCTCGGCAGTCTGGGCACCCATCTTCTTGGGAGTGCTGAAATAGCGACCCTCAAACTGGGCGAAGTCGGCATCGGCATCGGGCTTGATGTCGGTGATGTACTTCAGGTCGGTGCGCTCGGCGAGGAGCTTGATGAGCTCAGGCTCGTTGATAACCTCCTTGCGGGCGGTGTTGACGAGGATGGCTCCCTTCTTCATCTGACCTACAGTGGCATAGTTGATGCTCTGCTTGGTCTCGGGAGTGGCTGGGATGTGAAGCGAAACGACGTCGCAAGTCTTGAACAGGTCGTCCTGTGAATCCACTGCCTTCACTCCGGCAGCCTCTATGGCCTCCTTGGGGCAGAAGGCGTCGTAGGCATATACCTCCATACCGAATCCTGCTGCGATGCGGGCCACGTTGCGACCCACGTTGCCGAAGGCGAGAATACCAAGTTTCTTGCCCATAAGCTCGGTGCCTGCCTTACCGTTGTAGAAGTTGCGCACTGCATAAACGAGCAGTCCGAAGACAAGCTCTGCCACGGCATTGGCGTTCTGTCCGGGGGTGTTCTCGGCGACAACGTCGTGGGCTGTGGCTGCGGCGAGGTCGATATTGTCGTATCCGGCACCTGCGCGCACTACAATCTTCAACTGCTTGGCGGCGTCGAGCACCTCGGCATCCACCTTGTCCGAACGGATAATCATCGCGTCGGCATCCTTCACTGCGTCGAGAAGCTGCTGCTTCTCTGTATATTTCTCAAGCAGAACGAGTTCGTTTCCGGCACCCTCTA
Organism: Prevotella sp.; assembly: GCA_051869575.1. Taxonomy (GTDB): domain Bacteria; phylum Bacteroidota; class Bacteroidia; order Bacteroidales; family Bacteroidaceae; genus Prevotella. The sequence goes on from JBJEAY010000298.1 coordinate 5,271, forward strand.
TCTCTGCCTTGATGCCCTCGACAGCAGCTGCTGCGAATGGCTTCTCTGTTGCTACTAATACTTTCATCTTTTTATATTTTTTAATGAGGAATTATAATTTTTAATTAGGAATTAGGAATTAGGAATTGGCTGCGCATTGGCATTTCATTCCTAATTCCTAATTCCTAATTAATTAACATTTCTAATTAAGTTTCTCAAACTCCTTCATGCAAGCCACGAGCGCATTGACACCCTCGATGGTCTGTGCATTATAGCAGCTGGCGCGGAATCCACCCACACTGCGGTGGCCCTTGATACCAACCATACCACGCTCGGTGGCGAAGTCGAGGAACGGCTTCTCAAGCTCCTTATACTCGTCGTTCATCACGAAGCAGATGTTCATCAGCGAGCGGTCCTCAGCCTCCACGGTGCCGCGGAACAGCTTGTTGCGGTCGATCTCGCCATAGACGATGTCGGCGCGCTCCTGAGCACGTTTTGCCATTGCCTCTACACCGCCGTTCTTCTTGATCCAACGGAGATTCTCGAGCATACAGTAGATAGGCACAACGGGAGGAGTGTTGAACATAGAGCCCTTCTCGACGTGAGTGCGATAGTCGAGCATGGTGGGTATCTCGCGAGGAGCCTTGCCGAGAGCGTCGTTCTTGACGATGACGAAGGTGACACCTGCCATAGAGAGGTTCTTCTGTGCACCGCCGTAGATGCAGTCGTACTTGCTCACGTCAACAGGACGGCTCATGATGTCCGACGACATATCGGCGATGATAGGCACGTTGACATCGAGATCCTTGCGGATTTCAGTACCGTAGATGGTGTTGTTGGTGGTGATGTGCAGATAATCGACATCATCGGGGCATGTCCATCCCTTGGGGATGAAGGTGTAGTTGGCGTCGGCGGATGAAGCTACCTCAACTACCTCGCCGAAGAGCTTTGCCTCCTTCATGGCCTTCTTTGCCCACACACCGGTGTTGAGATAAGCAGCCTTCTTTACGAGGAAGTTATAGGGTATCATACAGAATTCCAACGAGGCACCACCGCCAAGGAACAATACCGAGTAACCCTCGGGCACCTGGAGGAGCTCCTTAACAAGAGCCTCTGCCTCATCAACGACGGGCTGGAAATTCTTGGCACGATGACTGATCTCCATGAGTGAGAGACCTGATTCCTGGAAGTCCAGACACTGCTTTGCAGTGTTTTCAATCACTTCGCGGGGAAGCATTGACGGACCTGCATTAAAGTTGTACTTCTTCATTTTTGATTGTCCTTTTTAAAATTATATTATTAATGTTTCTTTATACGTTTTATGCGCTCCTATAGTTGATTTTATAGAAAAGCGCTGCGAAGTTACACTTTTTTATCTAATTACGCAAACATTTCAGCAAAAATGTCACGAAAAAAGCCTTTTTATTGTCTATTTGACACATCTTTTGCCTCTTTTTGCATAATAATAGGGATTTATTTCACCAATTCGATGATTGTTTTCACTCCCTTGATTTTCTCGCCCCTTGTGTTGGCGAGCACACCTTTCACCTTGCTTGCGCTCACCGCCACATAGCAATAGCGTTCCTTGACGTCGATGCGCCCGATGTCGGCGGAAGTGAGTGAGCCCTTCTTGCAGAGGAATCCCACGATGTCGCCCTTGCTCAACTTGTCCTTCTTGCCCTTGCCGATATAGAGCGTGGCCATCTTGGCTGGCGCGGGGGGTGGCAGGAGGTTGTCGGCAGGCAGTTGGCTGACGCTCACATCGCCATGGACGAAATCGGGTATATGCTCGTCGGGACCGAGCACGAAGAAGGTGCGCCCCGTGGCGTCCCATCTCGCCGTGCGCCCCACCCTATGCACATATCCGTCCTCGCCTTGGGGCAGATGATAGTGGACGATGTTGTCGATGTCGGGGATGTCGAGTCCGCGAGAGGCAAGGTCGGTGCACACGAACACATTCGCACTGCCGTTGCTGAAGCGATAGAGGGCTGCCTCGCGCTCATCCTGCGCCATACCGCCATGGAAATGGCTCACTGCGAAGCCCTCCTTGAGGAGATGGGCGGCAGTGCGCTCGACGGCATCGCGATAGTTGAGGAACACCACTGCACTGCCTCCCTCAAAGGAGCGCAACAGCTGGGCGAGGGTGGCGAGCTTGTCCCTCGACTCGCTTCTCACCTCGTGGATGGTGACTCGCTCGGGCACCTGCTCGTCGTCGCTAAGGCAGTCGATTCTAACAGCCTGCTTGAGACGCACAAACGAGGGTATCTCGTCGGCATCGGTAGCCGACAGCAGGATGCGTCGCTTGAGTCCGGGCAGTTTCTTCATCAGGCGCGACATCTCGTCGTGGAATCCCATCTGAAGGCACTTGTCAAACTCGTCGATTACCACACACCTTATTTTATAAGGACTGATGTTGCCCTTGTCGAGATGGTCGTTGAGACGGCCCGGGGTGCCGAACACCACATGAGGCATCACCTTGCGCAGCACCTTGTGCTCGTCCATGGCGGGACGTCCGCCATAGCAGCTCACCGACCTCACACCGCACGCCATGTCGCGCAGCACGGTGTCGGACTGCAGGGCGAGTTCGCGCCCAGGCACTATCACCACCACCTGCATGTCGTCGCTCTCGGTGTCAATCTCGTGAGCCACGGGCAAAAGATAGGCAAGTGTCTTGCCCGAACCAGTGGGCGACAGCACCACCACGTCGTTGTCTGTGCCGAGGATGGCAGCGGTGGTCTTCTGCTGCATCTCGTTGAGGTCGGAAATCCCCAATCTTGTCAATACTTTATCTATATCGATCATATTTTTTATTAATTTAATTCATACACTCCCGTAGGCGTTTTGCGCTTGAGCACTTCGAGCCGGAAGTCCTTGCCGGCGATGATGCCATAGGAGCGGAGGACGGATTCGACGGTCTTGCGGGCGAGCTCGGGATGGTTGTTCTCCTCGCTGAGATGGCAAAGCCACACGTGCTTCAAATTCTCGCCCATATTCTCGGCAAGGGCTATACCGCAGTTGCGATTGCTGAGATGGCCCTTGACACTTTGTATCCTGCGCTTGAGATGTTCGGGATAGGGTCCGCCCTTGAGCATCTCCTCGTCGTGGTTGGCCTCGATGACGAGATAGCCGGCATGGGAGATATGGGGCTTGATCTCGTCGGTGATCTCGCCGGCATCGGTGACGATACAGAATGTCACCCCGTCGTGCTCTATCTCATAGCCCACATTGTCGGTGCTGTCGTGGGGCACTCCGAAGGGGGTTACCTTGAATTCGCCCACCTCGTAGGCAACTCCCTTCTCGACGCGACGCACGAGGTCGGCACTCACCTTGCGCTGAACGCAATAGTTGCGCACGATGCCCTGATGGACTTCGGGGGTGGTGAAGACGGGGATGTTGAGGTCGTGACTGATGCTGCCAACGCACTTGATATGGTCGGCATGGTCGTGGGTGATGAGTATGTTGTGCACCAACGACATACTGATGCCGTAGTCGCGGAAATACTTCTTCATGGCACGTATTCCCACTCCGGCATCTATCAGAAGACCGTCGGTGTCGGTAAACAGTAAGTAGCTATTGCCGCTACTGCCGCTACCAAAGGATATGAATTTCAACATTTCGTATATATATTTTAATTTTATTTTTCACAAGTTAAAGAAGTTAAAGACATCAGAATGGCAATCCCACGGCAAAGTGGAAGGTGAGGTCGCGACTGAGGCGGGGATGCACTATCGGATAGTGGGTGGAGCCTTGCTCCTTGTAGGCGGGGTTGACCGCCTTCATGCCGAAGTCGAAGCGCAGGATGAAGAAGTCGAAGTTGAGACGCAGTCCCAATCCGTAGGCCACGGCGAGATCCTTGAGGATGCGCTTGAAGCTAAACTGTCCCCCTGGCTGGTCGGCATAGTTGCGCAGTGTCCAGATGTTGCCCGCGTCGAGAAACAGGGCACCGGTGAATTTCCAGAACAGGCGCGCCCTATACTCCATGTTGAGGTCGAGCTTCATGTCGCCAGTCTGGTTGATGAAGTCTATCTTTCCGTCCTTGCCAGCAAAGCGTCCGGGACCGAGCCCTCTGACCGACCATCCCCTGACACTGTTGGCGCCACCCGAGAAATATCTCTTCTCGAAAGGCAGGATGTCGCTGTTGCCATAGGGATAGGCAATGCCAAGACCGGCGTGAAGGACGAGTTGGTTGTCGTAGTCGAAGCGGATATACTTGGTGTAATCGAAGTCGGCCTTGACGTATTGCGCGTAGGCGATGTCGAAAATCTTGGTGTATCCGTCCTCCTTCTTGCCCACACTGAATGTGTTGGCGAAGAGGTCGAGCAGATTGCCTGCCGTCTCCACAGCCACCTTGATGGCGTGAATGCCGTTGTTGTATGCCCACCCCACGCCTAACTTCATGATGAAGAGATTCTCGTAGTTGTAGCGCAGGATGGCATTGCGGTTGGTGTCGTCTTCAAGATAGTCGTGACGGAAGGTGTCGGATATCCACGGCATGAAGACGTAGTTGAGGTCGAGCAGGTCAATCCAATAGCGATCGTGATGGTTGGTGTAGTTCCACTTATACTTCCATGCCAAGGAGAGGACTCGTCGGTGATATTCGGGTCGGTTCTGAAGGTCGTACATCAGCGAGAGCTCGGAGGACGACTGTGTGCTCTTGATAAAGGGGCGGGCTACGAATGGAGCGATGAATCGCGGAAACTGCAGTTTGGCCTCAACACTGTATTCGAGGAAATCCTCATTGCTATAGCCTTCAAGTCCCTTGATATTCTCGTAGGCACCACGCAGTTCGAGACTGAGCAGTTCGCTTCCCCTGAACACGTTGCGGTGCTGATAGGTGAGCGAGGCAGCCGCACCGAGGTCACCGGCGGTGTTGGTGCCTTCGGGTTGAAAACTGATGGAATGTGGCTTGTTGGCGGTGAGCTGGATGTTGCAGTCGAGCTCTTTGGCAGCCTCGTCCTCGACAAAGGAGATGTTGGTGTATTTGATAGCCTGAAGACGTCCGAAGCGGTTGTAGGTGGCCTGCAGATCCTTGGCGGAATAGGGTTTGCCCGAAGTGATGAAGGTGTTGTTGCGAAGCACCGACGTCCTGAAGGGAATCTTGTCGTCCTCGGGGTCGCCACTCTTGTAGTTGACGTTGCGGACGGTATATACGGGGTGCGCCCCAATGCTGTCGCGCGAGACGGGGAAAGGATGGAGCACCAATGTGAGATCCACCTTGGGCACGCCAGCCACGGTGTCGGCCCTGAAGGTGATGTAGTCCTTGTTGAAACGATAGTAGCCCCTGTTGACGAGATACTCGGTGATGCGCTTGCGCTCGCCGTCGAGGTTGGAGACATTGAACCGTTCGCCTGCCTTCAATGCTCCTGTTCCGATAATACGCCCCTTGCGCAACACACTGTCGATGGCTGCATCCTGGATGTGATAATCAACGTGATTGACCACGTAAGCCACTCCGGGGTGGAGGACGTAAGTGGCATTCACCACCTTCTTCTTCTTGGGAGTGAGATACATCTCAACCGTGCCGCCGAGGTAGCCCTCATTGCGAAGCAGGGCGGCAAGGTCGTTGCAGCTCTGCTGTGCCTTGAGCGTGTCGAACAGCACGGGAGCCTCGCCCATCGACTGGAGGGTGCGGTTGAGCCATTTGGTGGTGTCGCGACCTGCGAGCGAGTAGATGCCAAGGGGCACCTTGAGCGCGGAGAACCATCGCTGATTGCCTCGCTGACGCACATACGACTTATATTGGGAGATGTTGACATCGGGGTAGCCCTCGTCCTTTTTCACCTCCACCTTATTGAGCATGCGCTCCCCGTCGGAAACAAATTTCGTTCCCGAGCACGAGGCAAGCAAAATGCCCGCCAAAAGCGGATATATGAATCTTTTAATGCACATTATTCGATTTTCGCTTGCAAAGTTAAAACTTTATTTGTAACTTTGTGGCAAAATTCGGAACTAATTATATAATTTTTCGAAAAATGATTGGAAAAAACACTATAAAATGGATTAAATCGCTTGAGATGAAGAAAAATCGCAAGCGCGAAGGCTTGTTTGTTGCCGAAGGACCTAAGGTGGTGGGCGACCTCATGTCGCGCTTCCGCCTGCACACCGTTTTCGCCACACGCGAATGGCAGGGAGGCGAAAAAATGGAGGCGCACGTGGCATATCAACAAGTGGAGGACGACGAACTCAGACGGTTGAGTTTTCTGCAACATCCACAACAGGTGATGGCGGTGTTTGAGATGAACAAGGAGGAGAAGGTGGAGGTGGATGCCGACAGGATTACACTGATGCTCGACGGAGTGCAGGACCCCGGCAACCTCGGCACGATAATAAGGATAGCCGACTGGTTTGGCATCGACTCGATAATCTGCTCGCCCGAGACTGCCGACGCATACAACCCCAAGGTGGTGCAGGCGACAATGGGCAGTCTGGGAAGGGTGAGCGTGACCTATGCCCCACTCGTCGCCCTAATCTCGTCGCTGCCCGAGACAATGCCAATATACGGCACACTGCTCGACGGCAAGGACATATATCAATCAGAACTCACACGGGGCGGAGTGATCATCATGGGCAACGAGGGCAACGGCATCAGCGACGAGGTGAGACGCATGGTGACAAGACCGCTGCTCATACCGCGATTCCGCCAAGGCGAAAGCGCCGAGAGCCTGAACGTGGCAGTTGCCACTGCCATCACTTGCTCGGAGTTCTGCCGTAGATAATACAGGTGGTGAGGAAATAGAACACCGCCTGAGCCCACAACGCCACGACATGGGGCAATATGTCGGACAGGGAGGCTCCCATCTCGCTGAGGCGCACAAATCCCTGAATGCCAAAGGTGGAGGGGAAGAGCCACGACACCGACTGCCACCACCACGAGATATTGCTTTGGGGCCAGGAGAGTCCGGAGATGAACATCAGCGGCACCGACATGAACACGACGATGAGAATGACGTTCTCGCGGTATCTGACGACGCTCGTGACTGTCATGGCGAAGAAGATGCACGCTAAGATGAACGGCACGAGCAATGCCACCATATCCCAAGGTCGGGCTATCTGAATAAAACTAAACAGACGGGGGACGACACACGTGAGATAGGCCGACATGACGGCATAAATAAGGAAATAGGCCAACGACTTGCCTATAACAACGGAGAGGAACGAGTCGGATGGTCTTTGGGGAGTCCAGAGGCGTCGATGGGGGTTGCGCTCGCGCTGAGTGCCTGTAATCATACCAATGCCGAGGGCAAGCGTCTGCTGGATGATGAGCATGAGAACGGCGGGAAGGATAAACGTGCCGTAGCCCTGGGCGGGATTGAAGATAGCCACCTCGGCAAAGGGTTCGCCCTTACTCTTCATCTGCAGGTCGGCATTCATATCGCCTGTAACCGCCATTGCCGTGACATATATAGCCTTGTAGGCCAAGAGCAGACTCATGTCGCAATAGACACTCACCGTGGCCTGTTCGCCGCGGCATAACCTACGGTCGAAATCCGAGGGGATATATATGATGCCAAATGCATCCTGAGATGCCATATAACGTTGAGCCTCGTCGAGATTGGGGGCATAGGCTGCCACACTCACATCGGGCGAGGCATCCATCTTACGGGCCAACGTGCGGCTCGTCTTGGAGTGGCAATCGTCAACAACTACCACGGGCACATCCCTCACCGTCTCGTTGTTGTAGATCCACGAGTAGAGAAGGGGATATACCAACGGCACAAGG
>JBJEAY010000299.1:0-2365 GCA_051869575.1 Prevotella sp.
ATAAACTGGAGCACCCATGGCTTGCTGTCCCACTCCACTCCTGCCCTGATGTCAGAGTCGAGCGTTCCCCACGTCTTCAGTGCTGTGGTTTTTCTCCATCTCATCTCGGTGGTGTTGTATCTCCATTCTCCGCCGAGAAATCCGTCGATTCCCACGGCATGGCTCACCATCCAACCTTTGTATTCAAGTGCAAATCGCAGTTCTGCGGTTTTTATTCTCTCCATTTCGAGTGTTCCACGCCCCTCGTATGTCTCTCTCTTCACTGCCGCCGACAGAGTCAGTCCCGATGGCAAGGCATAGTCGTATGCCAACTGCTGTCTGCGATATGCTATCATCTTCGAGTCGTCGCCCCATTTCCATGCCGCAAAGAGGTTGTCCTTGTCGGTGGGCATCAGCGGGTCGGAGGGATAGCGGATGTCCTTGGCTGCCGACAGCGAGAATCCGTGACTCCTCACGGTGGCGCTCCAATAGTCGGCATGGCTACGGAATCCGTGGGCGTAGTAGCCTTCTATCTGGATATGGCGGCTCAGAGCCTTGGTGGTGCGGCCGCCTAATCTTAATCTCAACCCATCGACGTAATTTCCGGAGATAGCGGAAGTGATTGGGCCTATGTCGAATAGGCTTGGTTTGCCTGTCGGGATGTAGTTATCCACAAGCAGCTTCACTGCCGTGCCTATTGTGCGCAATGCCGGTGACGACTGCCACAAGTTATCCACAAACATTCCCATTCGCTGTTCACTGAAGGTGAGTCGCGTCCGCCGGTATTCATTCCAGAACGCCATGCTGCGCTCCTTTGCCCTTCGCTCCTCGTTCTGCTTCAGTCGGCTGCTGAAATATGCCGAGGGAATATGCTCAAACGAGTAGTCGGAGTGTCGCGTCGTGCGCAGTATCACAGTCTTGGCAAACACGTCGGCAAGACTCATCTCTATCATCATGTCGTCGGATGCAAGCACCATCTCGCCCGATGGCAATGCCTCAAACTCCTGCCATATCTTGATATTGTCGATATGATTTACGATGCTCTGCTTGGGGATGGTGAGCACCGAGCGCCTCAACTGATACGTAGTGTCGTCCATCACGTATAGTTCGCCACTGAATCCCATGTCCCTCTGGTTCTCTGGCCCGAAGGCAAGGTGTATGCATCTGTCCTGCCCCACCCTCACCGTATCCACGATATGAAACCTATAGAAGGCGATGGCTCCCGAGGCTATGGGCGAAAGGAAATTCTGCTTCAGCAGTCGGATATTGTCGTCATACATGTTGACATCCGTGAAGAAATCCCTAAGTGTCCTCACCATCTGGTCGCCCGTCTGGAAGAGTTGGTCTATGCCCTCCGACCTCTCGCCGATGGTCACTACCTGACTGCGACGTGGATTGGCACTGAACACACTTCGCCTCACTGTCTCCGACACCGTCACTGGCATTATCAGTTTGTTGTTCAGATCGCATGCCTCGATATGATTGATTACGTCAGGAATCTTCGACAGTGTGCCCTCGGTCAACTGCTGCGGAGTGACATCGTTGAGGGCGAGGGTTAGTTTCTGATATGTATCGTATTTGCAGTAAGGTCTCTGCGTGGGGTCGGTCATTCGCTTATGACGTATCACCTTCTTCATCAGCTCCACCGCGGGATTGTCCTTGCGGCTATATGCCTCGCGCTTCTTGTCGATGGTAATGCCCTCCAGTTCGTGTACACGGTCATACCATTGCACACTGTCCTGCTGCGCCATTCCCGCCAAGGGCACAAGCGCAAGCATCATCAACAACACTACTCGCACAGCCATTGGCTTTACTTCGGTTGCCGAACGTTGTTTCTTCATCCTTTTCTTTTATATCCACAGATATTTTTATTGTCCACGGATGTTTTTATTTGTCCACAGATTATCACAGATTAACACAGATTTTTATATCAAAGATATTTTGATTATCACAGATAATCAATAATCAGTAATCAATCATCAATAATCAATAATCAATAATCAATCCCAATCAGAGCCAAAGGCTCATAATCTGTGCTAATCTGTGCTAATCTGTGGTCTATAAAACTGTCGCGCAGCCACTCTTCATTTTCTCGCAAAAGGCCTCGTGAGTTTTGTGCATATACACATACATCACATTAAATACCGTAATCTCCATTAAAGGATATAAATAAGGTACGCCCGCGAGGCAAGTGATATATATAATGATAGCCCTGGAGTTGAATGTCAGCAGGTTGGTGTATTTCATCAGTGGCAATGATCCCTTGCGGAATTCATCCCTCAGGCTCTGCGGCATCTGTTCGGCATCGGGGTAACGTCTTTTCACCTCACGGAAGAAAGCCTGGAACTTGGGAGTGCGCTTCTCCTGACTGCGGCAATATGCGGCA
>JBJEAY010000300.1:0-2361 GCA_051869575.1 Prevotella sp.
TCTAAGAAACTCTCAATCTAACCCCCTTTTGTTAGAGAAAGATTGTAAAAAACATTAAATTTAACATATATTAACCAGAAAAAAAATACTCGAATCTCAAAAATTTTACATTAAAAACTCCTTCATATTGGTGTAAATGGCAAATGACAGATGCGAATGTCACACCTATCATTGTAATAATTCTTCCTATCTTCTTGGATAGAAAACCAATACCTGATTTATCCGAGAATAATCTTCTCCTTTGCCGGATGACATAAAGAGAATGTTCTTTTGCTGTCTTTGTTTGTATAGCAGAAATCGCATGAATTTATAATATCCATACCTATCACCACGTCATAATCTGAATTGTCATTTAGCAGAACCTGAACATTTAGCTCTGCCGTTCCTGTAGGAAGGATGACATGAACAAGATAAGTCCATGATTCAACATCACCTCCTGCACTCGATATTAGTGCTTTGTTCTTCGGTTTTAGCCCCAAAGCGTCCACAACTGCCTGTGAAATCAGGGTGTTGGTTGCTCCTGTGTCCCACAAAACATTCTCAACTTGGCAATGAACAGGAACAGCCACATTTGCCGACAAATCAACGGCAGGACATACAATAACGTTTGTAAGAATAGCCTCTGGCTGGGTCTCGTATTCTTTTGTATATATAGCCATTCTTACCTCAGTTCGATTTTTCCTGTATATGAAGTTTGTTGCGGAACTGGCTCATCTGTGATAAGGCGAACCAAACGGACATAGCCTGTCCGTGCAGTTCTGTTTCCATTAAATACGGAAGTCTGAACTGCGGTCGCAAAATCTATTGTCTTGTTCTTTATTACTTTCATATACCTAATAATTAAAAATGTCCCGCCGGGTACGCTGTTCTGATGGGAAGCGAGCGGGATTTGTTGGTGCAAAGGTAGTCATTTTATTCCAAAAGTCCGAATAATCCAAAGAAAAACTGCTTATAACACCTCGGAATTTAACATTTTGTCAGAAATAACAGGATTTCACAGCCCATTTTTCTGCTTAATTAGTAAATCTCTCTTGTATATAATGATAGTGCATTATACTTTCGACAACAACAAATATCGCCACACTTATACCTCCAAGGTTGCATTTGGGGAACAAATACGAAATGTAAACAGATGACTTCACTCTATCTCAACCACATAGCATCAGACATTTACATTCTCAATAGAAACGCACAGTGCCATTTCACCTCACACCTTTTTTCTTTTTTCGACAGTCCTTTTTTCAACAAAAGGGAAAAGAAGAAAACGAGAATGACGGATTGTACGTTGATGCCCGACACCTCAGCCCCATCTTTTCTTCTTTTACTGCAAATGGTCTTAACCTCATTATGAGGATGTGAGTTCGTTTCAAACGACCCCATCGGTGGAACAATATTACCTTTCACCTTTCCGACACGGACGGACGGAATAGCGAGCGGAGAGCATCAAGTTTACTTGAATGTTATCCCGAGTCATGACTTTTGACGATGGTCAAAAGTAGACATTGAACCCGAAGAGAAATGCACAGTTGTAATGCCAAGGCAAAATCCGACCTCCAGTTACACTTAGTTGTCTTTACTTGCCATGTATAGTTTGCAATCGGTCAAAATGCCGTGTTAATGAATGTAAACGGCAAAATCGCAAATTGAAGGCTAATTTATCTTACTGAACTTTCGTCCTTCGATATTGACCACAAGGTAAGCGTCTCCACGATGACGTATTGCTTCGTCCAAATTAATTGTTTACCTTTGCCGCGTTTTTAATAAAAGGTAACAATGACAACAGCAGAAGAACTTTATGAGAAGACCTGGAACAGCTATCTTGAGCTTCTCAACAAGAATCCCGGGGCAAGCCTGGCATCCTTCACCAAATCAAAGAGTGTGTATCATCGCGGCATGACAAAATGGATGTCGCGCAATGGTCTTAGCGTTTATGACGCAAAGTCAAAAATCAGAGAGTGCCAGCGCAAGGCTCTTTCAGGCGAACCGGTGTCATGCAACACCGGTTCGATGTTCCTTCCCGTCACTCCCGATGAAACGGCCTCCGTCACTCCCGCCATGGAGTCCGATATTCTCTCCGGTGTGTCGCTCACTTTCCCCGACGGGACGATTGTCAACATAAAGCGAGGCAGCGCCAAGGCGTTGGTGTCTTTCCTGTCCCTTTACCGGAAAGGAGGTGAGCCATGTTTGGGTTGACCGAAGGAATGAGTTATTACGTATGCCAAAGGTATGTGAACATGGGGCTTGGCATAAACGGGCTGTACAAGCTTGTCTCTCAAGAGATGGGCGAGCCACCGCTCGGAGGTGGGGTTTTCATCTTTTTCGGCAAGTCGAGGCAGTCGGTGAAGATACTCAGGTGGGACA
>JBJEAY010000301.1:0-2354 GCA_051869575.1 Prevotella sp.
CAACCTTGCCCAGAATACAGGGTTCTCAAAAGAAGACCTCCAACTCTTTTGGGATGCCCTGAAGAATATGTTCGATGTTGACCGTTCTGCAGCTCGTGGACTTATGAGTGCTCAGAAACTCATAGTATTCAAGCATAACACTCCGCTTGGGAATGCACCTGCCAATAAACTGTTTGATTTGGTGAAAGTGGAAAAGGTATGCGACGGAGCGCCTCGTTCTTTCAGCGACTATTCTGTTACTATCGACAAGGCAGGCTTGCCTGCAAACGTCACCGTAGAAGAGCTTATATAAAATATAATAATGTATAGCGAAGACGATATGCTGATGTTGTCGGGGATACAGCACTACAGGTTCTGTCCCCGACAATGGGCACTCATACATCTTGAGCAGCAGTGGGACGACAATCGGCTTACGATTGAAGGACAACTGCTGCACAAGCATGTTGACGACCCTTTCTATCGTCAGAAGTGTGGCGACCACATCACCCTTCGCTCAGTCAATATCGCTTCCCATGAACTTGGACTCTACGGCATCAGCGATGCTATAGAACTTTTTCCATCCGAAGATATTGCAGAAACTATTCAACATCCCAAATATCCAGGGCATTGGCTGCCTGTGCCTGTGGAATACAAGCATGGAAAGCCTAAGAAGAACGAGGTGGACGAAGTGCAATTGGCTGCCCAAGCCATGTGTCTTGAAGAAATGTATTCCATACATGTGGCATACGGAGCCTTCTTCTATGGAGAGATACGTCATAGGGTTGAGGTGGAAATCACTCCAAGGCTGCGCGACATCGTAAGAGAATGTGCCAAGGAAATGCACAATATCTATCAAAGCCGACAGATTCCATTGGCATCCAAGGGAAAGCATTGCGATAGGTGTTCGCTGAAGAATATCTGTTTGCCTGAAATAAATGATTGTGGCGACGTTGCTACTTATCTTCAAAACAACTTGATGGCATGAGAAAATTATTGAATACACTATATGTAACGACACCTGAAGCCTATCTTAGCAAAGACGGGCTGAATGTTGTCGTGTCTGTCAAGCAGCAGGAGGTATTTCGTATTCCGGCGATTAATATCGAGGGTATAGTCACCTTCGGCTATATGGGTGCAAGTCCTGGCTTGATGAAGCTATGTAGTGACAGTGGCATTTCGCTCACATTCTTGTCTCCTCACGGAAGATTCGTAAGCCGTGTTCAAGGTGCTACTCATGGCAATGTCCTTCTGCGTAAAGCTCAGTATGTCTTGTCAGACGATGAAGAATGGTCGTTGCATGTTGCCAAACTCATGATTGCAGCTAAGATACAGAACTATCGTAATATCCTTAGAAGATACATACGCGATTACGGTGAATGTCAAGAAGTGGAAGAGGCAGTCAAGATACTTGATACGAACAAACGCTCTGTCCTCAGGGCAGAGGATAAGACACGGCTGATGGGGTTTGAGGGAATAGCATCGACTGCTTATTTTGAAGTTCTTCCCAAACTTATTCTCAACCAGAAAGAGTCATTCCCGTTCAATGGTCGTAACCGCCGTCCGCCAAAGGATGCCGTTAATGCCATGCTGTCATTGGCATATACGTTGATAGCAAACGATTGTACAACGGCTCTCGAAACAGTGGGGCTTGACCCATACGTGGGTTTCCTTCACGCATTGCGTCCAGGTCGTACATCGCTTGCTCTCGACATGATGGAAGAGCTTAGGGCGTATCTCGGAGACCGTTTCGTGTTGTCGCTCATCAACAAACGCCAGATAACTCCCAAAGACTTTCTTTATCAAGGAGACAATGGGGTTGTCATGACAGACAAGGGGCGCAAAACCTTTCTTACGGCATGGCAGAACCGCAAGCGTGAGACTATCATACATCCTTATCTTAATGAAAAGGTAGAGATAGGGCTATTGCCATACGTGCAAGCCATGATGTTGGCGAGATATATAAGAAAAGACATTGATGACTATCCTGTATTTTTAATAAAATAATGGCTTATGTATATACTTGTGACATATGATGTGGATACAACCGACAAGTCTGGTCAACGACGTTTACGGCGAGTAGCAAAGGCCTGTCTTGACTATGGTCAGCGAGTTCAAAACTCAGTATTCGAGTGTGAACTTACAGATGTTCAGTTCTGTATCTTGAAGGAGCGGATTAATGAAATCATTGACCAGTCATTAGACAGCATCCGATTCTATCACCTCAACCGCAGTGAGAATAGACGTGTTGAAGTGATGGGTGTGGAAACTGCTTTTGATGTGAACGATGCAATAATCATTTAGCTGATGCGAATGGTATGTGATACATTTTTCTATAATCTTTCGCACCAACTGATTATCAAATATTTAGTGTTTGA
>JBJEAY010000302.1:0-2351 GCA_051869575.1 Prevotella sp.
CCGGATATTTGGTTAGCAGTCCTGGCTTTTATCCACGGACAATATCTGTAGAGCCCATTTTTCTTCTAATAACCTATTAATAACTTTGAAATCGGGGTGCAAAGTTATTCTATTTTTTCCTATCTCAAGTCTAATTCAGTGTCTTTCTTCGTGTTCTGGGACACATTGCCTCATTATGTGACGAACAGTATGAGGCAATGTGACGAACAGAATGTTTTTGGGATGAATGGATTTTCACCCTCCTTCATTTATGCCGAACATTGTATCAAGCATCCTTATTCCACTTTCTGTTCGGAAGATATTCCTGCGCACTGCACGTATGGCATTCATTGATTCATCATCCTCAAACAGATTTACTAAGAAATCTGCCTCAATGAGTATCTGGTAATCCTTATCCTCGCACACATGGTAAGTGTGGTGATGAGCGACGAGCCAGCAGATACGCTCTATCTGTTGGTCGGTAAATCCTCCGAGACGTGTGAGCAGTTCACGGGCGACAGCAGGCCCTTCCTGTTCCTGAAGTTTGCCGTTCTGATAACCATACTTCTGCTCGCTCGCCCTTATGCCAATGTCATGCACGAGGGCGGCACTTTCGAGGATGAACTGAGTGTCCTCGTCCAGGCCTTCACATTTGCCTATCAGCGAGGCGTAAGCATGCACTTTGGTGGTATGCTGAATACGCTTCGGGTCGCCATGGTTATAGTCAATCATGGCGAGAGCCAGTTGATTTATTCTTCCCCATGCGAGCATCTTCTTCGCCAATGGGGCATGCTTGTCTGCCACTATGCCAAGCAACTGTCGGTAGTTCTCAATGCTGTTGGCTGCAATCACTCCCGTAGGTTCCGTAAGACGCAGACTGCTCCCGTCGGCGGAAGTGATCACGCCTCCCGCTTCCGTGACAATCAGTGAGGCGGCTGCATAGTCCCACGGACTGAGTCGATACTCGAAATACAGTTCACACCTGCCCATTGCCAAATAACAAAGCTCTGGAGCGCAAGCCCCGAAACGCCGTATGTCGTTGCATTTGCCAAAGGCATCAACGATAATCCCCGAGCACACCTCGGCATACTCCTTGTGATAAACAGGCAGGGCGGTACACAGCACGGCATTGCCGAATGGGCGATCAGAGACGTGGATTCTCCTGCCGTTAAGGTATGCCCCCTTGCCTTTCTCGGCATGGAACAGTTCATCGGTGCGGGGAATATACACCACTCCCATCTGCATCTCATCTCCATGCTTAAGTCCCACACAGATGGCACACTGGTCGATGCCGCGGCTGTAGTTGGCGGTGCCGTCGATAGGGTCGATTATCCAGGTGTATTCGTGTCGAGTGTCGTTGATGTCCTTTTCCTCGCATAGGAATCCTGAATCGGGCATAAGCTGCAAGAGCCTTTCGCAGAGGAAGTTCTGCACTGCAACATCCGATGAGGTCACGATATTCTCGCATCCTCCCTTCTTTTCTATCTCAAATCCGTCGCTTACCATCAGTCGTGATGCCTCGCGGACGATACCTGTCAGTTGTTCAATTGTTATCATTTGCTTGTTATTCATTATATTATTCGATTTCTATGCGTCCGTATTTCTATTATTTAATACCTCCTAAAAATGTATCCTTTCGTTTTCCTTCATCAAAACTTTTTGCAATTATATCCAAAATTCATACTTACCCGTAGGTGTCATCTCTCCGCCGCACTTGGGACAGCTGTGGAGATTCCATCTGCGGATGTTCATACTGCTGCATTGGGGGCACAGGCGTCCAGCCTCACTGTTGAACGAAGGAGCCACCTCGCCGATTATTCCCCCGACAACAATGTTCTGCACAGTGTGGCAGTCGCAACATTCCATGGGTATTATCTGCTGTTGAAACAGTCCACGGCCCTCATACAGGTCAACCTCATAGCCGCACAGCTGGCATCGTAGAATTTTCTTTCTTGACATATTCTGTTATCTTACGGTTTCCTTGCCGGCATTTATCCAGCCAGTAATACCATTGTTGAGTTCTATCACTTTGTATCCGTTTTCGACGAGTATTCCCGCAGCATTCTTGCTTCGTCTGCCGCTACGGCAATAAACAGCAATGGTCTTGTCCTTGGGCAGAAGGGATGTGGCTCGTGCCTCGAAGTCGTCTTTCGTCACGTCGATGTTGACGGCATTGGCGATGTGTCCACTTGAATACTCGTCAATCGAACGCACGTCAAGCCTTACTACGGACGTATCAGATATTACTTGTTCGAAAGCCTCGGTGTCAAGGCTTTCAAACTTCTGTTGCTGTGCAGTGCAACCCAACAGGCTGCACAATATAGCTGATATAATCATAATTAACTTTTTCATGTTTAATAATTAATATGTTA
>JBJEAY010000303.1:0-2350 GCA_051869575.1 Prevotella sp.
CGATCTAACTTCAAGTAGTTCTGATGAACTATACTTTTTGTTCAGCATACTATTAATCAATAATATAGCATCATTATCTACCTTTTCTGATAGTTCTGCTAAGCTCTTGCTCAGTTCTGCTGAGTTCTGGACTGTTAGTCCACCTGTAGTAACTGAAATAGTGAGCAATGTTCTTTCTGGATTATGCGTAATGGTATAAACCGGGGATGTCCCGAAATGTTTCTGCCATATACTCATGAAGTCTGGTATGCCCGAACCGGCACGCTCACCTACATCAATGAGACTGAACATTTTCATCACCGTCTCATTGCGAGGGTCGGAGACACCACCAGCCAGGGCTGTCTGAAGCCCTATCCGGATGTCACCAGGATTAGCGATTGTTATTTGGTCTCTGCCCTTCACAATTACTATACCTTGTCTTGAATAGAAGTCAGCATGAGCTATTGAGTTCAAAAGCACTTCTCTTAGAGCAAGATGAAGTGGCGTATCATCTTGCCTATCCATACCCTTATTTACGAATGGTACGGGAAGGTCTGCTGTAATGCGAGGATAAACCCTGAAGAAGAAATCATACAA
This sequence comes from Prevotella sp., assembly GCA_051869575.1. Classification (GTDB taxonomy): domain Bacteria; phylum Bacteroidota; class Bacteroidia; order Bacteroidales; family Bacteroidaceae; genus Prevotella. Next base: position 577 of record JBJEAY010000303.1, read on the forward strand.
GTTTCCGCTCCAATCACCAGAGCTTGAAGTAAAACGATGTGTCCACCGCTTTTCATCGTTTTCCCTTTCCTGATAATCGAGGAAATAGTGGGGATATTCACGCACAATATCATATTCACGCCCGAACATCAACAAACCAGCGCATGTAGGATGAAACTTCATGTCCTCGTCCGACAAGGCAATGGCACCGATATGACGTAGGAACAGCTCGTCGTCATCATCTATCCAGATATGAGTAGGATGGAACCGGGCAAATCGGTTCCTATATCGATGCACCGTGTCCAAATCAAAAGCCGAGATATCAAATGACTGCAACACCTTCTGGTCAATGCTTGTGTCGCTCGAATCGCGGTACATGGCTGCTACTTCTTCCTTCGCACATAAGTAATCCCCTTCAAATCCTCTTCGGTATGTTCCCCTCATCGGGTCATTGCCCACATAAATGGGTCTGTGACGACGGTCTGCCTTGGGAACCTCTACGCAAAGGATGTCTTTACCTTCAATAGTGCGCGAAGATACCATACGCTCGGTAAGAATATTCAGTGATACTTTTTGCTTGTTGTTTATGATATTCCAGAAATCCGCCTTCATCTTATGCACATCCTCTACGCCTATAGCCACCAACGTGTGGTCTTCCTTTTCTTCCACTCCAAGCAAGATGATACCACCATCCGTATTGGCAAAAGCAGAATAGGTCTCCCAAAGGCTGTTTGGAAGACCACCTTTAGCTCTTTTCACTTCAATACGGTTGTTTTCCTCGTATTTCGATAAGTTATTTATATCAATCATACTATTTTTCTTTTGATAAATACCACTTTTTCATATCCTTATTCATCCGACTGTTCATAATAATAAGAATAGTCGATGCCTTTCATAAACATCTCGCGGCTATTTATGTCGTCGGTCAATGCGCCGTGAAGCAGTTGCTTGATGCGGGTTGAATCAGCTACACTTAGCGTCATTGCCCCAAGATAATCGTTCTTGCCTATCTTGCTCCAGTCAATGCAGCACTTATGGCGGGATTTCAGCATCATGTCGAGCCAAATGCGCATGCTGCGCCCGTTGCCTTCCATAAAAGGATGGGCTACGTTCATCTCTACATATTTGTCAAACACCTCGTCAATGGTTGCCTCCGGCATGCTTTCTATTCTCTGCAACTGTTCGGGCAGATATTGTGCAAGACAGAACGTGAAACCACCTTTAGAGATTGTCTTTGTGCGTATCTGTCCGGCAAAGTTATAGAGTCCGCCAAACAGATAACCGTGTATCTGTTGCAACCCTTTCACTGTCCCCACAGGAATTGAGTCAATCAAGTTGCTCTCAAACAGGGTATATGCCTTCTTTCGGCTCTGGCCATCAATGGTGTTGTCGCTATACGTGAGCCAGTCGAGGAATGCCGTCGCATTTTGATTAGGCAACGCTTTGGCGAGTTCTATTATGCCATTGGCATCAAGAGTATCTGTGGCATATCGTTTCCCGTCCGTAGCAAGCAGTTTCAGTTGGTTAGTGGCACTAACCAACTCGCTGTTCTCCTTCTTTAGCTTTGTTTTCAGATACTTCCAGTAGTTTCGCGTCTTTGCATAGTCGTCCTGCCCGTTGATTGCACCAATCACATCGAGCACTGAGAAGAACCACACGCCCTTCTCTTCGTTCCACACGGCACGCACTTCGCGGTCGTTGTAGAATCTAATGGATAGTTTATATCTGTTTTCTTGCATATTGAATCTTGCCGTTATTTCATTATGCAAAATTAGTGAAAAGTAGGCAAAACACC
>JBJEAY010000304.1:0-12845 GCA_051869575.1 Prevotella sp.
GCCTCAGTTACCACTGTTAATGTTTTTTTGCATTTTTTTTTAATAAAAAGGCAAAAAAAATTTTTTTTTGTCTATTTTGAGGGAAAAATGGTGCTCAAACGTATTATTATTAGAAAAAAAAGATAATCGATAATTTAATTTATAAGAATATGGCAAGAAGGTTATTATTAGGATTTGATGTGGGAAGCAGTTCGGTGAAGGCTTCCCTCGTTGACGCAGACACTGGTAAGTGTGCTGCTACTGCGTTTTATCCCGAACAGGAAGCTCCAATTCTCGCGGTAAAAGCCGGTTGGGCTGAGCAAGACCCTCAGATGTGGTGGGAGAATGCCAAACTGAGTCTCAAGAAGATTATGTGCGAGGCAAATGCCAAGGCTGATGAGATTGCCGCCATTGGTATTTCCTATCAGATGCACGGTCTTGTGTGTGTTGACAAGGATTTGAAGGCTCTTCGTCCGTCAATCATCTGGTGCGATTCGCGTGCCGTGCCGTATGGCGAGAAGGCATTCTGTGATTTGGGTTCCGACAAGTGTCTTCAGCATCTGCTCAACTCTCCTGGCAATTTCACTGCCGCCAAGTTGGCGTGGGTCAAGGAGAACGAACCGGAATTATTTGGCAAGATCTATAAGGTTATGTTGCCGGGAGACTACATCGCCATGCGTCTCAGTGGAGTGGCCAACACCACAGTGAGCGGATTGAGCGAGGGAATGTTCTGGGATTTCAAGGAGAATCACGTTGCTGATTTCCTGCTCGACTATTATGGATTCGACAATTCGGTGCTGTCGGATATTGTTCCGACGTTCAGTGTGCAGAGCACAGTGTCGGCCGAGGCTGCCGCCGAAACTGGTTTGAAGGCAGGAACTCCGATTACCTATCGCGCCGGCGACCAGCCCAACAACGCCTTGAGCCTCAATGTGTTCAATCCGGGCGAGATTGCCTCTACCGGTGGCACATCGGGCGTGGTATATGGTGTGCTCGGCGAAGTGAACTATGATCCGAAGAGCCGTGTGAACACCTTTGCCCATGTTAATCATTGCGACGAGCAGACACGTCTTGGTGTACTGCTGTGCATCAACGGCTGTGGTATTCTCAATGCTTGGACACGCCGCAACATTGCTCCCGAGGGCATTGGATATGCCGACATGAACAAGTTGGCAGCCGGAGTGCCAATCGGCAGCGACGGAGTGAGTGTCATCCCATTCGGCAACGGTGCTGAGCGTGTGCTCGAGAACAAGGAAATCAACTGCACGATAAGCGGTGTCAACTTCAACAAGCACAACAAGGCGCATATTGTCAGGGCAGCGCAGGAAGGCATCGTCTTCAGCTTCTGCTATGGTATGGAAGTGATGCAGCAGATGGGCATGAGTATCAACAAGATACATGCTGGCAAAGCTAACCTGTTCCTGAGCGACATCTTCCGCGACACACTTGCAGGAGTGAGTGGAGCGACCATCGAACTCTACGACACCGACGGCAGTGTTGGCGCAGCCAAGGGAGCCGGTATTGGAGCCGGAATCTACAAGGACAACAACGAGGCTTTTGCCACACTCGACAAGTTGGCGGTCATTGAGCCAGATGCCAGCAAGCGCTCTGAATATCTCGACGCTTATGCTAATTGGAAGAGTGTACTCAATAAGAATGTTTAAGTTGACGAGTTGATAGCATTTTCATAAAGGGTCATCCTTCGCAATGAAGGATGACTTTTTTATATCAGCTTGGTCAAAAATAACAATTATTTCAGACTGTCCTTATACCATTCAAATAATTTTCTGACTCCCTCGTCAATCTCCACCTTGTGAGTCCATCCGAGCGAATGAAGTTTTGAGACATCAATCAACTTGCGCATAGTGCCGTCGGGCTTTGATGAGTCAAATTCCACAGTGCCCTCGAATCCTACGGCCTTCACCACCAGTTCCGACAACTGGCGAATAGTGAGTTCCTTGCCCGTTCCCACGTTGATATGGCAGTTGCGTATTTCGCCGAGCGCGGGGATTGCTCCGCCTCGTCCCTCACTGTTGTTGCGGTCAACGGCACCGTCGGCCTTGGCTCCGTAGAACACCGATGAATATTTCTCGATACCGATGATGTCCTTGAAATCCACGTTGAGCAGCACGTGTACGCTTGCGTCGGCCATATCCTCGCTCCACAGGAATTCGCGCAGCGGTTTGCCCGTTCCCCACAACACCACCTTGTTGTCGTAGATGCCGTAGAACTCCAGTGTCTTGAGTATTCGCTCGTGAGAGCTGCTGCCGTCCACATTGCCTTCGCCGACGATGGCCTTTAGCTTCTCGTTGGGATTCACCGGTCGCTTGTTCATGTCGTTCTCGATAGCTTTCCAGTTGCCGTCGTGAATGAGTTTTGCGAGATAAATCTTGCGCATCATTGCCGGCATGACGTGTGAGTTTTCGAGATGGAAATTGTCGTTTGGTCCGTAAAGATTTGTTGGCATCACTGCGATGTAGTTGGTGCCATACTGCAGGTTGTAGCTTTCGCACATCTTGAGTCCTGCGATTTTGGCGATGGCATATTCCTCGTTGGTGTATTCCAGTGTCGAGGTGAGCAGTGCGTCTTCCTTCATCGGTTGTGGCGCGTTTTTGGGATAGATGCAAGTCGAACCGAGGAAGAGCAGTTTTTTCACTCCGTGCGAATATGCATTGCTGATGACATTGCACTGCATCTTCATGTTCTGCATGATGAAGTCGGCACGATATAGCGAGTTGGCCATGATGCCGCCCACGAATGCCGCTGCGAGCACCACTGCGTCGAGTTTCTCGGTGTCGAAGAAATCCTTCACCGCATTCTGGTCGGTGAGGTCGAGTTCGCTGTGGCTTCTTCCCACCAAGTTGTTATATCCCCTTGCCTTGAGGTTGTTCCAAATGGCAGAACCCACGAGTCCGCGGTGTCCTGCCACATATATTTTGGATTGTTTGTCTAATATCATTGTTATTCAGCTACTTGCGCCTTGATAAATAGTTTCTTGACAAATGTCATGTCATGCTTCACCATGATTCTGACGAGTTCCTCGAACGAGGTTTTTGTGGGATTCCATCCCAACTGCTTCTTGGCCTTGCTTGGGTCGCCGAGCAACTGATCTACTTCGGCGGGGCGGAAATACTTTGGATCAACTTCGACGAGAGCCTTGCCCGTAGCCTTGTCATATCCCTTCTCGTCAACGCCTTCGCCCTTCCATTCCAGTTCGATTCCCACTTCGCGGAATGCCAATGTGGCAAATTCCCTCACTGTGTGGTATTCGCCGGTTGCGATGACGAAGTCGTCGGGCTCAGGCTGTTGCAGTATGAGCCACATACACTCCACATAGTCCTTGGCATAGCCCCAGTCGCGCAGCGAGTTGAGATTTCCGAGATAGAGTTTGTCCTGATATCCCTGGGCTATGCGTGCAGCAGCGAGGGTGATTTTGCGTGTCACAAAGTTCTCTCCACGTCTCTCGCTCTCGTGGTTGAAGAGAATACCGTTGCAGCAGTACATGTTGTACGACTCGCGGTAGTTCTTCATGATCCAGAATCCGTAGAGCTTTGCAACAGAGTAGGGTGAGCGCGGATAGAACGGAGTAGTCTCCTTCTGCGGCACTTCCTGCACCTTTCCGAACAGTTCGGATGTTGAAGCCTGATAGATGCGGCAAGTCTTTTCGAGTCCGCATATGCGCACTGCCTCCAGCAGTCTCAGCACTCCCACGGCGTCGGTGTCGGCAGTGTATTCAGGCACGTCGAACGACACTTTCACGTGGCTCTGAGCCGCAAGATTGTATATCTCAGTAGGCTTTGTCTCGCCAATGATTCTGATGAGCGACGACGAGTCGGTCATGTCGGCCCAATGCAGATTAACCAGACGCGCCTTCTTCATGTCTCTCACCCATTCGTCGAGATACAAGTGCTCTATTCTTCCCGTGTTGAATGAAGATGAGCGGCGCAGAAGTCCGTGAACTTCATATCCCTTGTCGATTAGAAACTCGGCCAGATAAGAGCCGTCTTGTCCGGTAATACCAGTAATTAGTGCAACTTTTTTTTCTTTCATTTTCTTTTAATATATAAATATGTGTGATTTATTTTTTTCAAATTTATGCCTCTCCCGTAAACTGCTTGATTCTCTGCTCCTCGTCAAGTCGGCATATCAGGAGCGTGTCGTCGTTTTCGGCCACGATATATCCGTCGAGTCCCTGCACGATCACCTTTTTCTCCTGAGTGGTGTGGATGATGCAGTTGCTTGTTTCGAACACGTTGATTTCGTTGCCTATGCAACTGTTGCCGTATAGGTCCTTCTTGGTGTTGGCCAGCAGCGAGCCCCATGTCCCGAGGTCGCTCCATCCGAAGTCGGCCGGACACACGAATATCTCCTCCGCCTTCTCCATGATGGCATAGTCAACCGAGATGCTGTTGCATGTAGGGAATTTCTCGTCGATCATGAGTTGCTCCTTGTCGGTGCCGTAGATGGGCAGCATGCCCTCGAACACCTTGGAGATAGCCGGCTGATAAACCCTGAAGGCGTTGACGATGGTGCTCACGTTCCAGATGAAGATGCCTGCGTTCCAGAAGTAGTCGTTCTTGGCGATGTATTGCTTGGCAGTTTCCAGGTCGGGTTTCTCGCGGAATGAATATACGCGGAATATTTCCTTGTTGCGCAGCGAACTGTTGGACAGGTCGGCCTGAATGTATCCGTATCCTGTTTCGGGTCGTGTGGGTTTCATACCGAGAGTTACGATAGCGTCGGAGTCCATGGTGAAGTCGAGGCACGACTTTATCACGCGTCTGAATTCCGCGGTGTTGGTGACGATATGGTCGCTGGGAGTCACCACGATGTTGGCCTTAGGGTCTTGCGACTTTATTTTCCAGCTTACGTATGCGATGCACGGTGCAGTGTTTCTCCTGCAAGGCTCGCACAGGATATTGCCGGCAGGCAAGTCGGGCAGTTGTTCCTTTACGATGTTGACGTACGCCTTGTTGGTCACTATCCACACGTTTTCGGGCTTGCATATCCCGCTGAATCTCTCCACAGTGAGTTGCAGCAGTGATTTTCCCACGCCGAGCACGTCGATAAACTGCTTGGGCTTTTCTACTGTACTCATGGGCCAGAATCGGCTTCCCACGCCTCCAGCCATAATGACAAGATGGTTGTTTCTACTTCCCATAATATTTTAAATAATAATTAATGTTTCTTGAATTTTTTCCACGCAAAATATGCCGCCACGATGACAACCGCCGCCACGATGACAATCTTGATATATTCGGAGTATTCGTTGATTTTCGCCTCCAGTTGGCTTTCGGGCACAATGGAGTGTAGATACCATCCGAGGGCGGCGAGGATTGTGTTCCACACTCCGGCTCCGATGGTGGTGTAGAGTATGAATTTTCCGAAGTTCATCTTGGCCAGTCCTGCCGGCACTGAGATGAGCTGTCTGATTACGGGCAGCAGTCGGCCGGTGAGTGTTGCCACCACACCGTGGTCGGCGAAGTATTTCTCGCTTCTTTGCACCTTTTCCTCGTTCAACAGGCACATGCGCCCCCATTTGCTTCGCGCGAAACTGTAGATGAGCGGTCGGCCGAGATAGTAGGCGGCGGCATAGTTAATCATGGCTCCGAGGTCGGCTCCTATGGTTGCGAACACCACCACGAGCGCCACGTTCTGATATCCGGCAGCAGCGTGATAGGCGGCAGGTGCCACCACCACTTCCGACGGGAACGGTATCACTGTGCTCTCGATGAGCATCAGCAGCAATATGGTGCCGTAGTTGAGGTTGCTTAATAACGATGATAAGTTCATTAGATTTTCACGTTTTTTACATAATCATAATATTGTTCTTTCTTTAACCCGGGCGGGAAGAAATCTCCAAAAATGAGTTCCACCTCGTCGGGATTGACAAGGCATGCCTTCTGCATCAGTTTCACGCCCTTGGATATCTCCATCGTCCTGAGGAAGCTTACAGCTGCGTAGGTATATCCCAGATTCCATCCCTCGGGCATCACCCTCACCAGTTTTCTGTAATATGTTATGACATGTTCGTAGAGCTCATGGTCGTAGAGCGACACCATAATCTTGAATATTATTTCCGGGTTGCGCTTTGATTTCTTCACTGCTTTATCAAAGAATTTCAGTCCTTCTTCCAGCTGGTTGTTCATCAGATACACATGTCCGCGTAGCACGAGCCTTTGGTTTTCGGCGTTGGGCATGTCGTCGATATATTGAGAGTATTCTTCCGACAAGTCGAGATAGTCAAGTGCCTTCTCGATGTCCTTCTTTGAGCTGTAGATAAAGGCGAGGTCATCGCTTGCCTGGGTCATCACCATGGGGTCTTCTTCGCAGTGGTCGATGGCTTTATTCAGATATTTGCAAGCCTTGTCCAAATCTCCGGTCATCAATAGGCATGAGCCCATTTCCACTTCGGCCTTGGCGTTGTTGGGTATGCGTTTCATGAATTTTTTAAATGCCGCAATAGCCCCTTTGGGGTCGCCCTGTCCGGCGAGCGATTTGCCCAGGCACCACAGTCCGTCGGTGTTGTCGGGATTGATGGCCAGCGAGTACTCTGCACAGTTGCGGCATTCGTCAAACTTGTTTTCAAACAAGTAGATGATGCCCATTGTATTCCAGTATCGATACATGAAGGGATTTTTGTCGATCAGCGACTCGAGCACCTTGATAGCTGCTTCGTAGTCGCCCTTGCTGCAGTGTATGCGTGCAATGAGTTCGAGCCTTTCCTTGTGCTCTTTGTCGTTCATTTTATCGAGCCAGCTCTCGGCGGGCATCACATAGTTGTAGTCCACATAGAGCGCTCCGATGTCGAGCAGGAAATTGTCTCTTTCCTCGGGCTCCAACTTTTTGTAGGCTTGGGTGATCATCTTTTCGGCGCGTGGGATATTGGCATTTGCTATCTCCAGTTCCACAGTGAGGTAGAAATAGTCGATGTCGCTCTTGTCGTCGATGGCTTCGCATTGCCTGCGGGCTTCGTCTTTGTCGCCCATGGCGATGGCCTGTCGTGCCTTGAAGACGTGCGGGCCGATAGCCCCGGGATATAGTTCCAGGGCATAGTCGGCCATGGCGTTGGCTTCGTCTATCCGTCCGTCATAGTTGTAGTAGTCGATGATGTCGGTCATGTCGTCGATGTCCATAAACACCTTGTTGCCCTTCTTCACCGCCTCTTCGTATAATTTGAGGTTTCTCTTGAATTCCTCTTTTTGGAATAGCTCCTCGTCGATGTGCATATTTGTTACTACTTATTTATTTTTGCCCATGTGTCCTTGAGTCCCACGGTCTTGTTGAATACGAGACGTTCGGGTGTGGAGTCGAGGTCGGGCGTGAAATATCCTATTCTCTGGAATTGCAGGAAGTCGCCCGGTTTGCATGTTGTGACGAAGTCCTCGACGTAGCAGTTGTCGAGCACTGTGAGCGACTCGGTGTTGAGCAGTTCGCGGAAGTCGCGCTCGTCGGCGGATGGATTCTCCACGGTGAAGAGTCGGTCGTAGAGTCTCACCTCGGCCTTGTGGCAGTGGTCGCAGCTCACCCAGTGCAGAGTGCCCTTCACCTTGCGGTTGGCTCCCTCCATTCCGCTCTTGCTCAGCGGGTCGTATTCAGCGTATATCTCGATGATGTTGCCCTCGTCGTCCTTTTTGCATCCCGTGCATGTGACGATGTATGCGTTCTTGAGTCTCACCTCCTTGCCCGGAGTCATGCGGAAGAATTTCTTCGGTGCGTCCTCCATGAAGTCGTCGCGCTCTATCCACAGGTTGCGGCTGAATGTGATGGTGTGCTTGCCGTCGGCCTCGTTTTCGGGGTTGTTGATGGCTTCCATCTCCTCGGTCTGTCCTTCGGGATAGTTGGTGATGACGAGTTTCACGGGGTTGAGCACAGCCGACACTCTCAGCGCGCGCTTGTTGAGGTCGTCGCGCACGGCGGCTTCGAGCAGTGCGTAGTCGTTGAGGGCGTCGAATTTGGTGTAGCCTATAGAGTTGATAAACTGTCGTATGCTCTGAGCCGAGTATCCGCGTCGGCGCATACCGCATACTGTGGGCATTCGCGGGTCGTCCCATCCGCTGACGAGTTTCTCATCCACGAGTGTGTGCAGCTTTCGCTTGCTCATCACGGTGTATGTGAGGTTGAGTCGGTTGAATTCTATCTGCCTTGGCCTGTAGTCGGCACCGTGCTCTGCCTCGACGTCACAATCCTTGAGGAAGTCGATGAATTTGTCGTAGAGCGGGCGATGGGGTACAAACTCGAGCGTGCAAATGGAGTGGGTGACACCCTCGAAGTAGTCGCTCTGTCCGTGGGCGAAGTCATACATTGGGTAGGCGTGCCACTTGGTGCCTGTGCGGTGATGTGGCGTGTGTATGATGCGATACATCACCGGGTCGCGGAAGTGCATGTTGGGGTTTGCCATGTCGAGCTTTGCCCTGAGCACCATCGAGCCTTCCACGGCCTCGGAGGTGTTCATCTTCTCGAAGAGGGCGAGGTTCTCATCCACGGGTCGGTCGCGGTAGGGGCTTGCCTGTCCGGGTGTTGTCGGCGTGCCTTTCTGATCGGCGATTTGCTCTGATGTCTGCTCGTCGATATAAGCCATGCCCTTCTTGATCATCCACACGGCGAAGTCCCACAGCTGCTGGAAATAGTCGGAGGCGTAATATACGTTGCCCCACTTGAATCCGAGCCATTGTATGTCGTTGAGTATTGAGTCAACATACTCGGTGTCCTCCTTTGATGGGTTTGTGTCGTCGAATCTCAGATTGCACACACCGCCGTATCTCTCTGCCACCCCAAAGTCCATGCATATGGCCTTGGCGTGTCCAATGTGTATATATCCGTTGGGTTCCGGCGGGAATCGTGTCTGTATTCTTCCACCGTTCTTACCCTCGGCCAGGTCGGCCTCCACCATTTGTTCTACGAAGCTAAGGCTTTTCTTCTCTTCGTTTTCTTCAATTTTCTTTTCTGTCATATTGTTTATCCTTTTCTTATTTTTGGTGCAAAGATAATGCATTTAATCGATATATCCAAATAAATTTCCTATTTTTTTATAATGTATATGCATTTATTGTTCAAAATCCATTTTCCACCGTCAATGTCACGCTCTCTCCCTTGTGTTCTTCCATCATCAGTATGAGCCGGTTGACGGCCTTGCGCGAATGGGTCAGAACGCTTGGGAATGTGCGTGTGCCGACGAGGATGCAGCCTCGCGAGTCGCGCACCGAATTGCCCACGTGCAGCATTATTCCGTCGAAGTGGGGCACGTTCAGCACGAAGGGCATCTGCGTCTTGAATCTTGTGCTGTATCTCATTTCCAACTTGAATGTGCCTTCGGGTATGGCTGTCTTGCCGGGCGTCTTTTGCTCTTTGCTCCAGTCGATGGCCCGGGGTTCGAGGGTGTCGGCGAAGTGCCGTCCGTCAACATACATTTTTCCGGCAGTGTATGTATTGCCTTTCACGTCTCTTTTAATCACGATTTTCATAATTTCTTGTTCTCTTTGAGTTAAAAATAAAACTGTCATCTGTCATCTGTCACTTTTTGTCCACACTCTGTCCACAGATTTCAACCTTTCATTTTTTCAATCTTTCAATCTTTTTTATAGTCCACAGATTATCACAGATTTTCACAGATTTTGAAATATCAAAGATATTTTGATTATCACAGATTTTGAATCATCAATAATCAATCATCATTAATCAACCATAATCCGAGCCGAAGGCTCATAATCTGTGCCAATCTGTGGTCAGAAAAAACTCCGTGTCAATCCGTGTAATCCGTGCCAAAAATTAGAATCAGCGGGAGCACTTCACGATCTCGCCGTCAAACGACTCGTAGGTGACGAATCCTCGCGCCTTCCACTTTGTCAGCAGATTCTTGGCTGAGCCGCCCTTCCTGCCCAGCCTCACGCGCAGGTTCTCCAAGTCCTTCAGATGGAATCGCTCGGGCAGCAATTCGCACAGGTTCTGCGGTCCGCGGTGATTAGCCAAGTTGTTGTCGCTCAGCTCCTTCTCCAGCATTTCGCCGAATATCAGATACTTGCACCACAGGTCGTATCTCAGTGCCCAGCGCACGTAGTCCTCTATCACCTTCGTCCACTGCTGACCGTTGAGAAGCCACAGCACCATGCCCTTGAGCCATGCTATCACCGTGGCTCGATAGCTCAGCACGAGATAGCCCTCCGAGTCGTAGAGCTCGGCCAGACGCTCGTTCTCGTCGCAGAGGCGCTGGGCGAAGTCGTTGGCCTCCTGGCATACGTAGTTGCCGCGGAACGACTGTAGCATGTCCACCACCTTGTCCACCGTCTGGCGGTATTCCTCGTCGTATTGTCCATACACGGGGCGCACTCCCGAGGGCTTGATGATGGTGGAAAGCGAGAGTCGGGTGATGGTGCCGTCGGTGATGTTGTAGCGGAAGAACTGGCGCGCGTTCATCGGGCAGCACGATGCGTTGAAGTTGAAGCGCAGCGGTGCTATTCCCGTCACCGATGCCGAGCCCACTCGCTCCTGTCCGTGGTCGCTGTTGTCGAAGGCCTTGCGTATGATGGTGCTCACCTCCTGCGCATTGTTGTGCGAGGTGATTTTCTTGAGCGTGTCGAGCTCGTCCACCTTCAGATACAAGTAGCGGTTGCCGTTGTTGGCTGCGTCGGCCACTCGCCTGTTGAACACGGCGTCGGTAAGGTTGTCGATGAGCACCTGTATGCAGATGTCCTTCGGTCGCGCCTCAAGGGATGAGGCTCCCTGCGGATTCTTCAGCTTATATTCCTCCTCGCGCTCCCTGTTGAGCTTGTCGTTCTCCACCACTCGCTCCACCAACATCCTGCAGGGCACGTTGATACATCCCTTGCCCACCGACATTCCTGCGGCAAGCAGATTCATGAACGTCGTCTCGTGCACGACGTTGTCCCAATAGGTGAATTTCACGTCGTGCATATTGATGGACATCGGCACGAAGATGTTGTCGCACACCGCGGGGCGGTAGTAGTCGGGAGCCTTGGAGCTGAGTTCGCCCAGGGGCCAGGGCAGCACGTCGGGCATCTTGGGCGGCGTCTTGCTGTTGAGCGCATCAGCCGTCTCCAGTTGCTTTTGTCCTGCCGCGCTCTCCTCGTTGAGCAGGTTGAGCACCTTCTGCAGTTTGAAGTTGATGCCCTTGCGCGGTTCGTCGAGGGCGTTCTTCAGGCATTGCTCGTATTCCTCCTGGGGCAGGTCGGCATAGCGCGGGATGACCGTCTTGAGCACGTTGATGTTGTAGTCGCATATCGAGCGCAGCGAGCGGGCCAGGTCGAAGATGAGAGCGTTGCGGTTGCCCACCACCGGCTCGCATCCACCGTTATACAACTCCCAATACTTGGCGATAATCTTTGTAAAATTATATCCGAAGAGCACGACGTCAGCCGCCTCCGCCTTCTCCGCGTCAGCCGCCTTCGTCTTCTCCGCGTTGGCCGCCTCCGCCTTCTCCGCGTCAGCCTCAAGCGTCCGCCCAGCCACCGTTGACGGCGATTTTGTCGCCGTCCCCGCCTCGGTCTCGGTCGCCGTCCCCGCCTCGGTTGCCGCCTCGGCCTCCGCCTCCTTCTTCGCCTCATTTATAAATAGCTCGTCCTTGCAGAAGAACAGATCCCCGGCGTCGGCGGTCGGCGTAAAGAACACTCGGGTGATGTCCTTGGCCTGCGCGTCGTATTCCACGCCTATAGTCTTCGCCGCCCATTTCAGGTTCTCCTCCTGAGTCATCTCGGTGCGCCTGCGGAACACCGCGTGCAGTCCCTTCGTAGCTGACCGCTCCAGCATCAGCAGTCCCAACTCGGCTGCCTTGGCGATGATATTTTTCTTTACAATATCTAACTGCCTCTCCATCTCCTGCTTGTCCATGTCCGACTGGAAGTCAACGTCCATGCCCACCGAGTTGCTCTCCGCGGTTGCTCCCTTGAGCTTGCCGTCGTTGGGCAGACACGAGTAGTTGAACTGTATCATCCTGCGCTTGGCGTTTATGTTGCCGTTGCGCGCCTGTTGCGTCATGTCGCGGTTGTGCTTCGAGTTGCGCAGTGCGGCGTATTCCTTGTAGCTCAGGATGGGGCGCATGATCTTCGCCCCGTCCTTGTATTCAATCACGTGTACGCTCATTTCAATGCCTCCTTTATTTCCTTTTTCATTACGGTCTTAAAGTCAAGCCCCTCGTCATCATACACTTTCATCATCAGCAGGTAGGCTCCGTCGGCTGTCTTCGACAGACTGCCGTGCATGGTGGATTTCAGTCGCACGGCGCGGCTCTTGTTCTGTCGTGTCCTCGGCGTCACCACGATATATCCCTCGTCGTCGATAGAGTAGTAGCCCCATCTGTGCACCTGCTTCACCCTGTGCGGGCGTGCCACGTCGGGCACCACCTTCACCGTGTTGTCTTCATACACCATTGCCTTGCCGGCATATACAGTCTCTAATGTTCGCGCGCAAGAAATACCTGCCTGGCAGGCAATCTCCAAAATCTTCTTTCGTGCCATATTCTGAAAAAATGTCTTGAAAAATTAATACTTAAAATCCTTGTTAAACGTTTGCTCCTTGATGAGCACCATCAGTGCCCATGCCGTGCATCTGACGTTGCGCAGCTCCTCGGGCAGCATCTTCATCGCTATCGAGAAATACCACAGCGCATTAGCCACGTCGGGCTGCACCTCGGAGCGCAGTCCAGCCACGAAGTTTACGCAGTCGCTGCCCACTCTCTCGTTCACGCCCGTCACCACCAGGTCGAGCGTCTCCTTTGCGTTTGGATTGAGGGGATATTTCCCCGTCTCCATCATCTCAACAGTTTTTGTTGCCATAATCTCTTTTTGTTTTTTAATTAATGAGTGCACTTTAAAAAGTGCCTTACGGCACCATTGTTATTAATTACGTTATTT
>JBJEAY010000305.1:0-2346 GCA_051869575.1 Prevotella sp.
TGATTGTTCCCGGTGTTTTGTATGATGTGACAGTCTCGCCATTGCCAACCATGTCCAAGTCCCATAAGGCCTCATACACTTTCACCTTTTCGTCGTCGGATACTGTGGCAGGGATTTCGTTGATAATTTCCTGATCGTTGCGGCAACCGATAAACACCACACGCTCCCTGTTTTGTGGAACTCCATAGTTGGACGAAAGAAGCACCAGCGGCTCTTCAATGTTATACAGGCGTATCTCCTTCATCAGGGAATTCAGATTAGAAGTCAGGAACTTGTCGTCCTTAACCTGTTCTCCGATAAAGTCAATACACTCGTCAAACGTCGATATGAGTATCTCAAGCGACTTTTTCAATGTCGCCGCCTCGTTATGGCATTTACCCATACTCGTCACTTTGTCAATCGCATCAAATGTCTTTTCAAGAATCTTCTCGTCTGATATTGTCTCTATTAATGCGTTATATTCATCAACAAATGTGTCATTGTCAATGTGCGAGTTGGTCTTCAACTGGATTATTTGCTTGCGTATTGAGTCGCGTTGCTGTTTCATCTTCAACAACAGAAGACCATGGCGGATTGTATTGACACTCTCATCGCTTTTGCTGATGTTGTATGGAAGATGCTTGGTGAGTTCTTTCAGTTGTTGGTCGAGATTGTTGAACACGATTTCGTGTTGTCTTTCCCTGTCGCAATCAAGAGTCTCCATGCAAAGTCGGGCATAGAGAATTTCGTATAACGACGATGGCATCAATGCCCTTATGTTGTTTGCCATGAATTCAAACAGGTAATTCATCTTGGCATCATCGACTATCGAACGTATCTCGCGCAGTATCCTTTCTTTTATCCTGCCCTCGTCCTTGGTGAGAATACCTTTCACGTTCTCCATGACAAAATACTTGGGGCGCAATGCCTTTATCACTTTCAGATAATGAAAGAAAAGGTCGTCGCGCTTGTCGAGTTTTTTTCTGCGTCCGGCAAGGCTGAATGACTGGCAACTTGGTCCGCCTGTCACAACATCTATCTCCTGTGAACCTATTTCACGCAGCAGATTTGTGAGGAATGAATCGTCCATAATGTCTTGGCACAAGAATTTGGTGTCAAGTCCAAGCATATCGTTATATCTCACCCTGTGGGTAAGTTCGCAATTCTCATTTATATCGCTTGCTAAGCGGAAATCATAATACTTATCATCCGTATATGCCTGCATAAAACCCTCGCTGAAGCCTCCTGCACCAGCGAACAAATCCATATATGTGATACCCTTGCGGGTTGAAATAAAATCTATTCTTTCTGACATTTAATATTCTAAAAAATAATCTTTGGAGTTATGATGCAAATATTTTGCCTCATTTTTAAATAATTTCTGCAAAGGTACGAAGAATAATCTGTTCCACCAAATGTTTTTGGGATTTTTTTGTTGTTGACATATAAAAATCCCGCACGGGCACTGCGTTTGCCCGTGCGGGATAATTCTCATAGTAGAATTCTACTTTCTCATTTCTTTCTCAAACCACGGGCACCGTAGTCGAAACCATAGAAGCACTTGCCGTCGCCGCCCAAATCCCAGGGCGAGGTGATTTCAATGCTTTTTACAACTTCATTATGTCATCTTCTGACAATCCCGTGGCCTTCATGATGTCGGCAATGCTAAAGCCCATCGACTTAAGGTTCTTGGCAATATCTATAGCCTTAGATTGTTCACCTTCTGCACGACCTTCACTTTTAGCCGTGTCGAGCACGTCGTTCTGCACCATTATGTCGTCCATGTGCTTATCGTAGGCCCTGCGCTCCTTGTCGCTCATTGTCATGTAGAGGAGTTTTTGGCGTGCTTCCTTCAGGCCTGGTGTTGAGGTGTCGTCTTTTATGCGGTTGTTCTTCAGGTAGTCGAGCCATTCCTCTATCGGGGTGGTGGCCACGCTGTTGAACTCGTTCACGCGGATGATGTAATACTCGGGGAAAATGTCTTCGGGCACACGCATACGGAGCTCGTCAGCCTCCTTGGTGTTCACCTCAAGGCGGTCGTTGGTGTGCACGCCGGTGAACACTGTCTTGCCGTGATAGAGATAGTCGCTGCCCTTGCCAAGGTCGAAATACAGGATGTTGATAGAATAAACCTTCTTCACCTTGTCATACTTATTTCCAATTTCGATATGCTCGGTTATGGCTTTCGACACTCCGTAAAGCATTCGCTGCAGGAAATACAACTGGCGAGTGAGTTGCACTTCGACGATTATTATCTCTCCCTGTGAGTTCTTCGCCTTGATATCGACACGGTTGAACTTGTCGCTGGCAGCCTCCTGATTGCCCTCGCTCTCAAGCAGTTCCTCTATCTTCACCACCTCGCCTGTC
>JBJEAY010000306.1:0-2339 GCA_051869575.1 Prevotella sp.
ACCCTGCTAATGGTATTTTATCTTACAGCGTTGAGGTTCCATATGATTATTTATGTGAAGGATATAATGTGGTTACTCTAAAGTCTGTGCCTGGCGAGAATATGAATGTAAGTTCAGAATATACTTCAAAACGACAAATGTCCCCAAATAAACCAAACAGCGTTCAGCCTTTTGGCGTAAATAATCAGAACGAGGATGGTGGAATGCAAAAAAAAATTATATTAGATTTTTTACTGAAGAAGATAGAGAATGAGAGATAGCACAATAAATAATCCAAAGAATGACTTGTTACGAAGATACATTTTATATGTTTTCGGGTTATATGTCTTTTCTTTCGGTATTGCATTAGTTGCTCGCTCATGTATGGGAGCAACTCCCGTCTCAAGTTGGGCATATACAATGAGCCGACATACATCTCTTACTTACGGAACCTATTCATTCTTGATACATTTGGCTATGATTGCATACCAAATGATAATAATGTATGGGCATGGACTGAAAAAAGAATGGCATAATATTGCATTGCAGATTCCATTTTCGTTTGTATTTGGAGTATTCTTGGATTTGAATATGCTTATCACTTCATCTCTGCATCCAACAGGGTTCATTGCTTGCCTGTGTCTTTTACTTCTCGCATGTATGGTCCATGCTATGGGTGTGTATCTACAAGTTTGTGCTAACGTAACTATGATGAGTGCTGAGGCGTTTGTCTATTATACATGCAAAAGGTGGAACTTGTTCTTTTGGAGAACCAAAATCAAATTTGACGTTTCAATGGTAACGCTTGCAATAATTACGTCTCTTGTTTTTGATTTTTCTTTCGAAAGTGTTTGTTCTGCTGTTAGGGAAGGTACAGTTATTGATGCTTTGCTGGTTGGCAGAATTTATCATTTCTATTCAAATCATATAAAAATATTTAATCGAAATTCATAAACTAAAGGTCTGTAATGAAAACAAATTCCAATAAACTGCAAATAAATGCACTGATATATAAGTGTTTCTGAATATTTCTATTTTTGCACTTGTTTCTTGACTTATCACATTATTTCTGTTGTTTTCATTATTTTTGTTTCTTATTTGTTTCTTGTTTTCGATTAGTTTTCGTACCTTTGCACCCAGTTTAGGACATAAAATACCCCAGTTCTGGATAAGGTATCGATTAGTTGTATATGAAGACAGTGCTACAAATCCTCTTCCCGTGCCATTAAGCACGGGCTATATATAAAGAAAAGTAAAGAGCCACTTCTATCTTTAGAACAATGAAAGCTGCTTTGTATCTTCGATGCAGTATCCTTGCAAAGCCTTAGGCTTGTTGTCAAAGAAGCAATATGCTCCCAAGGCAGAAATAAGGTTCATGATAAAATTGCTTACAGACCTATGGCGTGAGTGTACAATCTGCGCGGTGTTCTTTATCATGTCATTGATGGTTTCTATAATGTACCTCTTGCGCAGCATCATTCTGTCATAGAACGGCATCAGTTTGTTTTTCATGTTTACACGCAAACCTGTCACCAACTGTATTCCATCCTCAAAGAGAATGTCGAACAGCTTCTGCGAGATATAGCCTTTGTCAGCAAACAACTTGCCATACAGTCGTTTAGCAAGAACCTTGAACACATTCGGATCCTTGTCGCTGACATTTGCGCCGGTAAGGATAAACGCTATTATCTCGCCTCTGTCATTGCATGCAAGATGGAGCTTGAAGCCATGGCACCAGCCCATAGTCCCCTTTCCGTCAGTGGCAATCCCCTTGAATACCTTATTGGTGTATCTCCTGAGATTATGGCATACAGGTATCATCGTGGAATCTACGAATGTTATGCCAGTACATCTTCCGAAAGCTCCCAGATTAAGAAAGAACATCAGCTGGAAGAACACGCGACTTTCCAACTCCACAAAGCGGTTATAAGACACGGCCTTCGGAAAATACGACTTCATCGTACCCTTGATGAAGAACAGGTAGTAGTGTTTGAAATTGCGGAATGTACCGAAATGGAAATACAACAAAATAGTCATGATTTCGCTGTCAGACAACGAGGCTTGGCGACGTCTTCGCTTAACTCCACTGTTGTCTTCAAGTAAATTTCCTGCATTTTCTGCATTAAAATGTTTGCAAAACTCGTCTATTATACAGAATAATTCTGTAACTTTGTAACCGGTAGTCATATCAAATGTTTTTGTAACTGTTTTATTTTCACCTATAAAGGTACAAAATATTTGTGAGACTACCAACTTTTTTACAGACTATTTCTTATCCCGAACTGAGGCATAAAATCGAATAGCCATGGCAAGGAACAAGAAAACGACAAAGGCAAAGGAGCCAATCCGGCTTAGGATGA
>JBJEAY010000307.1:0-2339 GCA_051869575.1 Prevotella sp.
CTTGCCGTTTCTACCACATCTCCACCGACGAGGTCTATGGAGCATTGACAATGACCCATCCCGAAGGCATCGAACCTCCATTCACCACCAAGGCGTCTTCATCGCAACACCACGAGGCTTACGGAGAGGATTTCTTCCTTGAGACAACAAAGTACAATCCTCACTCTCCCTATTCGGCATCCAAGGCAAGCAGCGACCATTTTGTCAGAGCCTATCACGATACCTATGGTATGCCGACCATCGTGACCAATTGCTCCAACAACTACGGCCCATATCAGTTCCCGGAAAAACTGATTCCGTTGTTCATCAACAACATCCGCCATCGCAAGCCTCTTCCTGTCTATGGCAAGGGCGAGAACGTGCGCGACTGGCTCTTCGTAGAAGACCATGCCCGCGCCATCGACCTCATCTTCCATGAGGGAAAGGTGGCGGAGACCTACAATATCGGCGGCTTCAACGAATGGAAGAACATAGATATAATAAAGGTGGTCATCAACACCGTTGACCGTCTGCTTGGTCGCAAGGAGGGCGAAGACCTCGACCTTATCACATACGTCACCGACCGCCTTGGCCACGATGCCCGTTATGCCATCGACTCAACTAAGCTTCAACGTGAACTTGGGTGGGAGCCAAGCCTTCAGTTTGAGGAAGGCATAGAGAAAACCGTTCGCTGGTATCTCGACAATCAGGAGTGGCTGGACAATGTCACCTCAGGGGACTATCAGAAGTATTACGACTCTATGTATGGTAAGCGTTGAACTTCTAATAGTATAATCAAGGTGTGTGAATCTAAGTGTTCAAAAAATCTTAGTTAGCGCTCAGGTGAGGAAGTTAGAAATCCTACGTACATAAACAACAAATACTTGGTGAAGAACACCTTATTCAATAGCGTGTGCGCAGGTCGAGAAACCTGCTCATGGTTCAATACCATCACACGTTACAAAATCAAAAAACGCGAGTTTTGGTTTAACAGTTAACACTCACTTATTTATTTCTCTCCTGAAAAGGTCATTATGCAAACTTCCTGAAAATATGGTGGCAATTGCTTGGTAACAATATTTCGGGCAATTATATGATAAATAATATGGCTGAAGGTATAATTAAAGGAACTATTTGGAGCGGAATTCAAAGATTTGGCTCTCTTGCTATTGGTTTTATTTCAAATATTGTTTTAGCTCGGCTACTTTGTCCAGAGGACTTCGGAGCTATGGCCATGGTAATGGTATTTGTAGGTATTGCCGATACTATAGTAGATGGAGGTTTAGGAAATGCGTTAATTCAAAAAAAGGAAATCGAGGATATTGATATAAAAACAGTTTTTTCTTCGAACCTTGTTTTTTCAATATTACTTTTCGTGTTGTTTTTTCTTATTGCTCCTCTAATTGAAGAATATACCAATATAAATAATTTAGCGGTTTATATACGTGTTGAAGCATTTCAACTTTTCTTTAGGGCTTTGTATGTAATCCCCTTTTCCTTAATGCAAAAGAAATTCGAGTTTGCAAGATTGGCAAGAATTAATATCATTGCATCCTCCTTATCAGTTGTTACTGCTATATCATTTGCCTTGTTTGGATATGGAATATGGAGTCTTATTTTGAAGAATTTATCGCTCGATTTTTATTTGCTTATTCTATATGCAATTATAGGCCCGATGAATTATAAAATAGGATTTGGTTGGAAGTCATTTAAAAAACTATTTAGTTTTGGGTTCTTTGTGGTGTTAGCTAACCTTTTTGAAACTTTATATTCCAATCTTGTTTCTTTTTTCGTTGGAAAAAAATACGCTGCCAAAGAACTTGGTTATTACAATCAGGCACATGCACTCCAGCAGATACCTACATATTCTATTACAGCCGTACTAAATCAAGTACTTTTTCCTTATTTCTCAAATCTTCAAGAATCGAGAGAAAACTTAGAATCAAAGTTGCGACTATCATTACAAATGATGACCTTTTTTGTATTCCCATTACTGCTTTTTTTAATATGTTTCGCTGAACAAATTATCACCATTTTATATTCGTCCAAATGGCTACCATCTGTACCATATTTCCAATTGTTGTGTATTGGCGGATTGCTGAATGCAATGATTCATATAAATAGAAGCTATATCAAGGCTGCAGGTCGTACAAAAGTTATCTTTATTATTCAGGTATTATCTACTGTAATTGGAATCATCCTTCTTTATGTAGGATTATGTCATAGTATGATAATGGGAATGTCTGCATTGGCTTTTAATGGCATAATACTTTACATAATGACAGCAAGTATTTCTGGTAAAGAAAGCAACTATTCCATTTTTAGACAATTACTCGATGTTTCACCTAATATGGTTTTCT
>JBJEAY010000308.1:0-2337 GCA_051869575.1 Prevotella sp.
CTCTCAAAAGCGGGTGCAAAGGTACGCACTATTTTTCAAACTACCAAATGTTTCGAAGAAAAAGTGCCAGGATTTAACAGTATTTTAGAATTAAGACGTGTAAATACGACACTAAAATGACCTACACCTTATTATATAATATAAAGAGGAAGCATTATTTGAGTTTTGCCCTTATATACATTCCTGGTCTGAAATCACTGTTTGTCGAGGTAACTTTAGCATATACCTTTATGGAATAATCCTTTGCATCCACCGACTGGTCGATAGAAACGATCTGTGCGGCGAAAGTAGTTTTCCCCATACCATTCACCCTAAACTCCACAGGACGTCCAACCCTCATCATATTAAGTTCGCGCTCATATACGGTCAACTGAATAAGAGGCTGCGACTTGTTAATGACATCGCATATAGGTTCTCCGGCATTAAGATATTTGCCAAGATTAACGTTCAGATTAGTGACATAGCCATTGATAGGAGCCTTAACCAACAGATAAGGTTGGATTCCATGCGACTTAATGTTAGAAGGATTAATGCCCAGAGCCTTCAAGCGAGATGAGGCAGCCGCGAGGCGACTATGCATCGAGAGATACTCGGCCTTGCTCTGCTGCACC
Source organism: Prevotella sp. (assembly GCA_051869575.1). Lineage (GTDB taxonomy): Bacteria > Bacteroidota > Bacteroidia > Bacteroidales > Bacteroidaceae > Prevotella. The sequence goes on from JBJEAY010000308.1 coordinate 612, forward strand.
TTTTTCTGAGATGCGGCATCATTGTCACCGAGGGCAGTCTGACGCTTGTATTCCTTTTCAAGAAATTCCGCTTGGGCAGATGCGTCGAGATAAGTCTGCTGCAATTCGATATATTCGGGATTATCGATTGTGGCTACCACCTGTCCTCTCGATACAGCCTGTCCAGGCATAACCTTCAGACTATGCACCTTGCCTCCCATTGTGAGCGACAATGTGGCGTTCTGTTGAGGTGACACCATCATCACGCCATTGAATGTGGGACTATTGGCCACATTAGTGGCACTCGACACTCCATCAACTGAGGCAGAATCAGCATTAGCCTTAACCTCTACAGTATCAGCGGTTTCACCCTTGTCAGCTGTCGGCTCACCTGCGTCAGATGTTTTATTTCCTGAGCATGCTACAAGAATCATAGCAGCGATGATATTTGCAATATACGTTTTCATTATTTTCTAACTCCTATTTTTTTCAATAATATTGGCATTGAATTAACGATTCTATAAAAAGCTGGAATGACAATCAGTGTCAACACCGTAGATACTATCAATCCACCGATGACCACCGTGGCAAGCGGACGTTGCACCTCAGCTCCTGCCGACGTGGCTACAGCCATAGGCACAAAACCCAACGAAGCCACCAAGCCCGTGAGGAAAACGGGACGAAGAAGATGCTCACAGCCACGGAAGATAATCCTGTCGGTACACATGGAATATTTTCCTGAAGACTGCATATCATTGAAATGATTAATCATCAGGATACCATTGAGAACCGCAACACCGAAGAGGGCGATAAAGCCCACGCCAGCCGAGATACTGAACGGCAAACCTCGGAGCCACAAAGCCACGATACCACCGATGAGCGACAGTGGAACCGTGGAGAAGACCACCAACGAATAGGTGACACTGCGGAAATTGAAGAACAAGAGCAAAAGAATGAGCATCAGCGCAATAGGTATCACGATGAGCAATGTGCGTATGGCGTTCTGCAGATTCTCAAACTGTCCGCCATATTCGAAATAATATCCAGGTTTCAGTTTGATGTTATTGTCGAGAGTCTCGCTAATCTGCGCCACCACCTGTTGGATGTCGGCATCGCGCACATTGACACCAATGACAATTCGTCGTTTGGTGGCATCACGATTGATTTGCAGCGGACCGTTGACAAGGCTTATAGTGGCAACCTCGCTCACGGGCACTTGTGCTCCGTCGCATGTGCGGACATAAAGTCGGTTGAGGTCGAGGTCGCTCACCTTCTCGTCGTCCAACCTAACCACAAGATCAAACCTTCGTTCGTTTTCGAACACCACTCCAGCCGCCTCGCCAGCATAAGCCGTGCGTATGATGTCGTTGAGTTCTTTTATGTCGATACCATATCGGGCAATCTTCGTGCGGTCGTAGTTAACGACCAACTGCGGCAGTCCCATCGCCTGTTCCACAATGACATCGGCAGCACCCGGCACTTTTTCTACATACTTCGAAGCCTCCTTGGCCTTGGAGTAGAGTTCATCCATATCTTCGCCATATAGTTTGATGGCAATATCAGCCTTTGCACCAGTCATCAACTCATTGAATCTCAGCTGAATCGGTTGGCTGAAATTAAACTCCGCGCCCTCCACACTCTCCAAGGCGGCCTTCATCTTCTCTACCATCTCAGCACGACTCGACGCCGAAGTCCATTCCTTGAACGGCTTCATCACAATCATCACGTCGGCATCCTCCACCGACAT
>JBJEAY010000309.1:0-2334 GCA_051869575.1 Prevotella sp.
GGCCGGGTCGGGCGTGAGAAACTGTTTGTTGCGCTCGTTGAGCTCCTTTATCTGCTTGTCGCTGAGCCAGTATTGCTCTCCAGCCTTTACGAGGGCATAGGCCTGGGCATACATTCCCTCGTAGGGGATGTCGGCAGTCCAGGGATTGTCGATACGCTCTACGTGGAACGGCAGCCAGCGGCGGTTGCCCGTCTGGTCGGTGAGGAAGGTGAGGTTGTTGCCCGTGGCGCACAGCGACGCCACTCGCGGCATGAGCACCTTGTGGCGCCCGTAGGGCGGACGCTCCTTCACTTGCGGCATAGTGGTGAACGCCTTCAGTTGGTTGATTTCCTTCATCGTCATCGAGTCGATCTCCTCGAGCGATATGATGATGTTCTCGGCGAGCATGAGATAGTCGTCCTTGTCGAGCTGATAGGAGTTGTTCTTCGTGGCGAAGTAGTTGCGCAGATGGGGCGGCAGGATGTTGAGCATGAAGGACGACTTATACGTGCCCTGCTCGCCGATGAAGGTGAGGATCTGATGATTCACCACCTTGTCGTCGAGCACCGACGCCACCATCGCCAAGAACCAACAGCGAGCGTAGAAATGGAATTCATCTTCTGAAGTATCTTTACAATGCACCATCCCGAAGAACTGCTTTATGTAGTCGGTCTCGCCGTCCCACGGCTTCAATCCGTCGAGCCACGAGCGGAAGGGATGGTAGTCGGTGACGAAGTCGGAACCGAGTATGGTGTTGATGGTCTGCAGGTCGGTCATCACCCCGTCGTTCTGCATCTGCCGCCATAGCGAGTTGACGAAGTGGTCGTCCACCAGCCCCCTTTCATCTTTCATTTTTTCAATCTTTCCATATTCGAGCTGGTAGCTCAGCAGGTTGCGGCGGATGGTGTAGTGGTTGGCCACGTATTTCTCCACCTGCTTCACCGATGCCTTGCCTGAGCCGGAAGAGAGTGTGGCGTGGTCGCTGCTGTATTTGTTGTAGATGCTGTTCACCATGTTCTGCAGCGAACCGCGATGCGTGGCATTATAGTCAGCGAATTGCTCCACCGCCCAGTCCAGGCATTTCTTCTTGGGCACGCCATAGCGGTTCATCAGGTGGAGGCAGCGCGTGATATAGTCGTTGTGGCGACCGTCGGTGTATTCCGCCCCGTCGGCCTCCACCATATCCAGCACCCTGTCTTCTATGCGCTCCACCTTGGGCGGCCGCCCAACCCTCTTCTTCGCCTTGGCCTTAGTATCATGGCGCACTATCTTGATGCGCTTGGGGCACGGACGGAACACGGCCTTGGGGTCATGCGCCAGTCCGCACACCCTCGTGTTGTTGCCACACTGCGTGTCGTAGTCGAGCGACGTGAGCTTTTTGTAATAATCATTCACACTGAGCCAGGCGTCGCGGAAGTTCTCGTTGGTCACCTCGCCCTCCACCTCGGCTATCACTCGCAGTCCGCGCCCGGAGATGGTGATGTAGGTGAGGCGCGAGTGCAAGTCGTCCCTCACCATCTTCACTGTCATGTCGAACACGTCGGCTGGAATATGGTCGATGTCCACGATCATATACCGCTCGTAGCCCGTGATGCAGTCGGCGGTGCGCCCGCCGCTGAGCCTCACCTGCGGCATGATGGCGGGCAACTGGGTCTTCAGTGCCGCAAGCTTCGACTTGAAGGCTGCCGCCTTGTCCCGGTCGCCCTCCTCCACCGCCTTGTCATAGTGGGGCAGCAATGCCCTGTACTGCCGGCACACCTCGGCCAGCCTGTCGCCGCGTATCTCGGTCGCCACCGTCTCCCACGCCACCAGCTTAGGCTCCTTGTCGCGCAGGGAGGAAAAATAGTTCACCTCGTTCATTTGTCTTTGTTATTTATTGGTAGATTTCTTGTTCTTTGGGGATTTATTGTCCTGATTACATACAACAATGACATCCTTGTTGAAGTCATCAAGATAGGAGTCGCTGATAGGCAGCAGGTCATTTCCCACTTGAAGCTTATTGTGGATTCTGCCTTTAATATGTTTGACATTCACTGCATACGACCTGTGGATGCGCTTGAAGATAAGGCATTCGTTCTTCAATACTCTTTCCATGAATATTCCCAACCTTACAGTATGGCATATCACACAGCCATCAATCAGATGAAAATACACACAGTAATCATCCGCCTCAATCCATGCCACATTCATAATCGGCACCATTTTGATTTCATCCACTCCACGAAGCTCAAGCAGCTTGAACATGCACGCCTCAGAGCACGAATGATTCTTACACCCGATGTTGTCATTTCTCGTAGTCTTGTCATTTCTCTTTTTCTTCATAGTTAATGAATTTTATTTTACTGTTCAATTAAC
>JBJEAY010000310.1:0-2321 GCA_051869575.1 Prevotella sp.
TTGCCATTCTTTGCATCCTGATACTTAGGATCGTCAACAGCCTTACCTGCCTCGTCGATGAACATATTGGTCTTGCCCTCAACATCGAGTTTATTCAGCTTTTCACAATTGAAGTATGCATTGTTGCTGAATTCGGGAACACCCGTCTTCGACTGGTTACTCCATACAGCTGCAGTGTTTGTGACAAGGTTGTTAGTCCACTTGATCACATTGCCTACATAGCGCACATAGAGCAGACGCTTACCAGAGGCATTTGCACAAGCATTGATAGTACAGTGGTCAACAGTGATAGTAGGAGTTCCGCCAAGCTTTGAAGCATCGTCCATACGGATGAAGTCACGGGCTGCACAGCTGTTATACATAGCACAGTTGATGAAGTTCAGTTCGTCGATACGTCCCTTGCGGCAGTCGAACATGTCACCTCCGTCGCACTCAATACCATGAATCTTTGTATTGGCGAACTCAATCTTGTTGACTGTTGAAGCCACATTGAGGTAGTAAACACCCTTACCGAAATTGCGCACCTCTGAGTTCTGAACACTCAACAGAGGATAAGTCACGTCGGCAGTCTTGAAGTTGAATGCCTGGTCGGTTGAAGAGTTGTCCTTACCATCAAGAATAATCTGGTTGAGTTCGAGCGATGCACCATCAAGAATCTCGAAGCGACCCTTAACGATTGGCACATTGGTAGGATAGATACCCTTGATAACAATGCTCTTGGATACCTTAGCCGCACCAGCCTTGCTTTCATCATCAGCGTCGGCAATAACGTGAGTACCGCCATAGAGAGCCAATACTGCTCCATCCTCTGATGCCTCAATAATGGCACGGATGTCGTCACCCTCACGCACAAGTGTAGCGCCGTTCAAGTCGGCAATGGTTGTCACTGTCTTAGAACCACGCTGCTTCTCGCCGTTGTAGAGACGGATAGCATATGTAGTCTCGGGCTCAAGACCTGTTACAGTCACCTTACCGGCAGCAACTTCGTCAGCTGTAAGAGCCTGCTCCTTCACCAAACTTTCGTCAGCATACACTCTTACGGATGTAGCAGTCTCGCCTGCTGGCCATGTCATGATGACACTGCGGTCGGCGATATCGTTCTCTGTGGGAGTCTCGAAAATCTGCTGGGCAGATGTGCGGAAGAACACGTTGCTCCACTTTGAGTTACGACTTGAATTGTCGTTGTCGATAGTCATCACGCGTGCAGAATACTTGGTGTCATACACCAATCCGCTCACCTTCAACTTAGTAGCCTCAACACCAGAGATTGTGTTGGTTGCCGTTCCGGCAAAGGTAAGACTGTCGTCAGCAAAGATTTCTACGGTATATGTCACATTCTCGTGTGACTTGGTCCATTCGAGAGTGATACTGTTCTCGGTGGCACTCTTTGCCTCAAGACCAATAGGAGCGAAGTCACGGTCGAGCACAACACTTGTTATCTCGTCCATTGCGTCGCCGCAAGATGTCAGGGCGAGCGAACCCAGCCCCAACATCATTGTATATAATGCTATTTTCTTCATATTATTCACGTTTCTTTTGTTTTATCACAATAATTACAACTGTCCAAGGTTGCCGTCATTGTTGAGCGTATTGTTGCTCTTATCAACGAAGGTCTGCCAGATAGGCCAGAGGTAATTCAGACTCGGCTGCTTTACATAGAGGCCTTCAATATAGTCGTCGGTGATGATATTCGATCCATCCTTGCTGGCTACAAACCAGTCCTTGGCTGCATAGCCATCAGCCTTAAGATCAGAACCCTTATCATCTGTATCACCATGGTTGAGACCATAGATGAGGATATCCTCTCCATTGTCTGCCAACTTCCAATAAATCTTTTCAGGCAGGTCGGCGTATGCACCCTGACGGTTGGCGAGGTCGGTGAGCTTCTGCTTTGCCTCTGCCATCTTCTCGTCGATGATTCCCCAACGAACGAGGTCGGCCTTGCGGAGAGCTTCACCTGCAAACTCAAATGCGCGCTGCTCTACGATTCCATCCTGGAATGCATCCTTGCTTGCAGTGTATTTTGCCTGGAGAGCTGCAACCTTGTCGGCAGGAAGAGCACGGTCGAGCACCGGCTTCATATAGGGCCATGCTGCCGAAGGTCCTTCGAGGTAGTTGATAGCCTCAGCTGCCATCAGATAAACATCGGCAAGACGCATATATTGCCAGTTGATGCCATCGTCATTGGTAGAAGTAACGATACGCTTCATCCACTCATAGCGCAACTTACCGAAGCACCACTTGTTGATGGCGCGGAGCTGCTGATGAGACTTACCCTCTGTGAGTTCCTTACTCCAATCATAAGGTACGCAAGTGATGTC
>JBJEAY010000311.1:0-2310 GCA_051869575.1 Prevotella sp.
CATGATATAAGAAAGAAAATCGATATTATGCTGATGGTAATAATTGGGGGAGTTTCTTTGTTTGGGTATCTGACGGAAGGGAATGCTGCATATAAGTTCTACTACCTACCTTATCGTTTGTTTGAATTCTGTGCAGGAAGTCTTGTATTCTATTTATCTGGTAAGGTGGAAAAAACAACAGGCAATAAAGTGCGGTTCAGTATTGGTTTCATAATTACATACCTGTCAATTGTAGTTCTACTGTTTGTAGATTCTGAGTATATGTCCCGTTCTGTAAAATTGTCTTTGATTGTAATATTTACTGCCGCTTTGTTAACCATGATGTCATGGGTGAAATTGGCACAAGGTATCGTATTTTCAAACAAATGGCTGGCTTACATAGGAGCGGCAAGTTTTAGCATCTTTGTTTGGCATCAGGTTGTCGTTGCTCTTATCAGATATTCATTTACAAAAGATATCACAGCCACGCTTCCATTCTTGGCTTTCCTAAGTATAACAGCCCTTTTGTCATATCTTTCTTACAAGTATGTAGAACAGATGAAGAAGACAAAAATTACATGGACGGGGATTGTTTTAATGCTGATTGTTACTACAGTATTTTCTCTACATATTTACATAAATGCCGGAGTAGTACGCGACGTGCCTGAATTAGAGGTAGAAGAGGGAAACGGTCACAGAGGAATGTGGGCTGAGTATTGCGATAGAGGGTATCAATACGATAAAGACTTTACAGATTCAAATCGTCCAAAATGGTACATAATTGGTAATAGTTTTGGCCGTGATATGATAAATGTTATTCTTGAAAGTAGAATAGCCGACATGGTTGAAATATCTTATTCTGATATGCACTCCTATCAGAATCGTCTAAATCGTTTTGCGGAAGCTGATGTTGTAATACTCTCAACTCTTATGGTTGATGAAATAAAAATAGCAGATGTACAGGAACGTTGTTCTAATAAAAAGCCTTTTTTCATCATTGGAGAGAAGAATTTTGGCGAGTGCAATGGTCAGGTGTATCGTCATCGTTTTGCTAAGGATTATCATCAACTTACAGTAGAGATGGAGGAAGGATATGCCGAGAAAAATGAGCGGTTGAAAGCTGCATATTCCGATATTTATATTGATATGATTGAGATGGTGAGGCAGCCTGACGGAAAGGTGCGTGTCTTTTCTGATGACGGACGTTTCATCAGTCAGGATTGCCGACATCTGACCAAAGCTGGAGCGCAGTATTATGCTTCCCTTTTTGAATGGGAACGTTTCCTTAAATAACTAATACTACAATAAGACAATGAGTGCTAAAGAAACTGCGGAAATCAATTCGTCAATATATTGACATAACACTATGGAGATAACCGAAAAACAGCGAATAAAGATTATAAAGTTCATCGTGGCTCAGCCGTCATTCCTTGGCAATTTGGCAAAGGAAGAAGGAGGAATAGTGGAGTTTCTGGGTATGCTTTGGGAATTGCGTGCTATGCCATCGACAGACTCACGTTGCAGCAACGCATACGATGACGCTTGGCAACACTTGGTGCGCAACGATGATTGGACATTCGAGCAGGTGTTTCTTGACAGATTCCCTGCCACTTACAAGGACGTGGAGACCTTTGAACGGTTTGTCGGTATCTGCGTACATCCTTCGCTGTTCGATGATGATGAGGCTCGTCGCCCACTGATAGAGGCTATCAATGGCGAGTTGGCAAAAGTGAGCCACAAACTGGTGGGTACTGACTACTTTGAGGGACGCTTGGTGTATGTAGTTGCACCATCGACAGAACTTCGCGACCAATTGCCAGATGACATTGCAGAAAATGATATTCCTTTCTACTTCGGGACTCAAGCAGTAAGGAGATATCCTTGTTTTGAGTTGGAGGAGAACGGGTGGAATGATTGGTTCACCTACCATACAAAGTTTCTGCTCAGATATAAGAAGGATGAGAACAGCAGCGTGGAGATAGGTATGCTGAAAATGATGAAACGAGGTGTTGACAAAACCGCCACGGTGATGCCTTCAGAATTTCTGAAACTCAGTGAGGACTGGTGTTCCATAGGTATGGAGTATGACTATTATGACACTTTGAAGAAGAGGTTTGGAACCAGATACCAGAGTGTACTCTATGCACTTCGGGATACCGCTTTGTTTCCAACTTTCTACGAGGCTTTTGAGGATGACCCCTGCTTTAATAATTCCCTGATACGTAAAGAGCCCTATAATTCAAACCCTGCCCCCTTGTTGGACTCTGTGAGATACCGGTTGCAGGGCATCAATGTGGACAGTTATTATAAGTTCAGCTATGTGTATGAACC
>JBJEAY010000312.1:0-2310 GCA_051869575.1 Prevotella sp.
GACACCACATCTATCGTCAACAACAATATCTCTATGCTCTACACCTCTTCCGACGGTAATCTCTGGGTGGGATTGAGCAAGGGTCTATGTCGCTATGACTATCACAGCAACAGTTTTGTGCGCTATGCCTTTCCCGAGGGAATCCGACCGCGAGTGAATGCTATTGCCGAGCTGAATGGAGATTTACTTATCGGCACGGCGGGGTATGGACTGTTCACACTGCGCAAGGGCACAAACACTATCAGGCGCGAGATGGGATTCAGACAGGGCAAGAGGGAGGACTATTGCAGTCGTCTCTTCTGCGATGCCAAGGGGCGATTGTGGCGCAGTAGCCATAACTCAGAGGTGTCGAGATATGTGCTTGACAAAAACTATAAGTCGGATAAGATACGTAATTTCACAGGTGACAAAGGACCAGTGGTCAGCTTCATACCCTTAGGAGCCAAGGGATTCCTGGCTGTGTGCATGTATGGCATCATGAGATATGACTATGCCAAGGAGGAGTTTGTGCCTTCGGGCATCGACATGTCTCTCTTGAGTGCCAAGGTGTCGGTGAGAATGGCTATCATGGACAGTAAGGGAAACATTCTCCTGGGTACGTCGGGAAACGGACTTATGGTGGTGAGAAAAGGTAGCGACCGACTGGAGGCTATTCAAAGTCCCGACGATGATGCCATACTCACTTCTGCCAACGTCAACGACATCGTGGAGGACAAAACGGGCAATCTATGGGTGAGCTGCTACAACAGGGGACTGTACAAATTAAGCATAGGCAATACCGCATTCACTACATGGAGTCTGTCGAAACATAACATCAAGACAGGCAGCAGTGTGTCGTCGATGGCACTGAGCAAGGACAACGACGTGTGGTGCAGTGTGCAGAACAACGGGTTGTATGTCTTTGACATGAAAGGTAATCTCAAGGCCACGCCCATGTCGCCTCCTGGTACGGGTTTAGTCTATTTCGACCGACAAGGCAAACTGTGGTTGGGCACTGAGAATGCCCTCTATGCCGCCGATACCAAGTCGGGTAAATACGACAAGCGGCTTCATCTCGACGGTTGGGGCATCAACTGTATGTCAGACGACGGACAGGGCACATTGTTTGTGTCAAACTTCGGTAAGGGACTCTGTGTGTATAACTCACTCACCAACTCCCACTATATGCTGACAATGAGTGGAGATAAGGGTAAGGGCTACTTATTCAACGCATGGATAAAGTCGTTGCTATATGACAGCGACGGTCTGCTCTGGATTGGTATGAGCGAGGGATTGGCATGTTATAACCAGCGCAACGGCAGTTTTCTCACCTATGGCTCTAACGTGATGCTTAACGACCTCACCATCACGGCATTGGCAGAAACCCCCGACCGACGTATAATAATAGGTACGAATGCGGGTGTCTATTACTTTGATAAAAAGACCCGCCAACTGAGTAAGGCCGACGAATTGGCACAGGTGGCTGACATCGACATATGCGGTTTTGTGTATGACAGCCAAGGCGACTTGTGGATTAGCACTGCCAACGGCATCTGGCAGTATAGCAAGGCAAAGAAGGTATTGACGAGTTATATGCATGGCAACGGACTCACCGCCAAGGAATACCGCCTTGGAGCCGTTGTCCATACGCCATACGACATGATAGGTTTTGCCACTGCCGACGGTATCACGGTGTTTCATCCTTCTGCTGTAAAACAGATAGCGAAAACATTGGGAAAGGTGTCGCTCACAGGTATGAATATTGCCGGAGTGACTGCCGACTGCCTTGCCTCTGAGTGGACAATACCCTATGGTGAGAGCACATTCAAGATGGAATTCTCACTGCTCGACTACCGCAACACCGAGAATATCACATTCGAATATCGATTAAATGGGGAAAAATGGCTTGTCGTTCCCGATGGAACCAATGCTATTTACTTCAACCGCATGATGCCAGGAACATATAAGTTGGAGGTGAAGGCAACGAGCAGTGGCAATGAGTCGCCCATATCCACCTTCACTCTTCATGTCGAGGGACCGTGGTATTCCTCGCCGTTTGCCTATTTTGTCTATATCCTCCTTGTGGTGATGGCGCTATTGCTATGGATAAAGTATTACAGGCGACGCAAACATGCCGAACTCGACGAGGCGAAGATGCAGTTCCTTATCAATGCCACACACGACATCCGCTCGCCTCTGACACTCATCATGGGACCGCTTGCCCGACTCAAGTCGATGGTGACGGATAAGGACGGCAAGGAGTGTATCGAGGTAATCGACCGCAATGCCCAACGACTGTTGCTGCTTGTCAACCAGATTCTCGACGAGCGA
>JBJEAY010000313.1:0-12659 GCA_051869575.1 Prevotella sp.
TGAAACATCTTGTTTTTATTCATTAGACGACTAACGTCAACGATTTGCTACAAAAAAATGTGTTATCCTGAATACAATCTTTTAAAAAATGTAGTTCTCTTGAACCAAAACTTTATATAATTGGAGTTGTAATTACCAAAATTCTATTCTTACATTCTGTCCTTCTGACTCTTGCCTGCACCAGTGCCCTTATACTTGCTGCGTGCCTCGTTGAACTTCCATGTGAGGTCGAGCGAGAACATTCGTCGGGCACGATTGTCTATCGTCAGTTCGCGTATGCCATATACTGTCGTCCCCGTTTTGTTGGTATTGAAGATGTCATTACAACGGAGGTCGGCAGTGAGAGTGCCGAGACGCTTGAGATTGAAGTCGCGCTGTACTCCTACCGAGAAATTAAATGCTTCGGTTGTCACACGGAAGTTGTCGAAGTCACCCTTGGTGTTGAGCTGCATCGAGGCATTCAGACGGAAGGACTTGGGCAGTTCTATGTCGTTGTTCCAAACAAGCTGGGCAAAGGGATGATTCATCGTCATTTCCGAACCGTCAACTGTGAATGTCTTGTAGTTTTGCAACATCAGTCCGGCAGCCCACATCGGATGCCACTTGCCTATCGTCGGTCGGTATGAGGGCATGATGACGAGCTTGTCATATCCGTCTGAACAGTTCTTCGGATGCAGGATACTGAGCAGCGGATCGTCGCTTCCGGGATAAGGCTCGGTGAGCAGGGTCACTACATCCTTGGTGCGTGCATAGTCGATGGTGACATTAAGTGCCTTGTATGCCACATTTAGCACCACGTTGTGAGTATATGTCGGTTTCAGATACCTGTCTGTGCATCTGCTGCCGATGTCATCATAATCATCATTGCAGCCATAATCATCATTTTTACTTTCATATCGTTCAAAATTTATGTTTTCAATGTTTTGTCTGTTTGACGCAATAAACATCGAGAATGCTGCAAGAAATCGCAAAAATGTGACGAAAAGACCGAAAATGTGACGAAATGCATCTGTTTTTGGCTAAAAAAGGTGAACAGTTGTATCTATTCTCAGAAAAAAAACGTATTTTTGCACAGCTTATGAAAACAACTATTATCAAAGAAAGACTCCAGAGTGCGCTCATTGCCATTCTATTTATATCCGTGTTTCTGCCCTTCGGCCTCAACCATTTCGGATGGATTAGGTGGGCATTGCTCGGCGGCATAGGTATCATCATTGCCTTATGCGTGCTGACGAGTGAGTTTGTGGTGGACAAATTATTCGATATGCCCAACGATATTACCCGAGGCAGCAAATATATCATCAAGCGCAACATACGCTTTGAATCCATCAACATATTGATGAGCGTTGCACTGATGAGCCTGTTTCTCGACGCATTTGCCAACAACGACATTGTTGACAACCATTTCGGATGGCAGACAATAGGCTATGTCTTTGCCATCAACTGCTTCACCACCATCGTCATTCACGTTTATTGGCGAAGCGTGTATAAGAAGCGTTATCTCATCAAGCAACTCGAAGAGGCTCAACTGCTCAATGGTATGTTGCAGGAGAGGCAACGTCATAACACTAAGGAACAATCAACGGCACAACCTACGCCAATTGCCGACAACGACGATGTCATCTGTATCAGCGGAGCCACCAAGGAGTCGCTTGAGGTGCGCCCGTCAGAGGTGTTGTTTGCCACATCTGAGGGAAATTATGTTCGCGTACATTATATTAAAGATGGTAATGTACAGAACATGTCTATACGTACAAGTATGAAGAATGTGGCCGATCTGCTTTGCCGCCATTCATATATAATGCAATGCCACCGTGCGTTTATAGTCAACCTGCGCCATGTGGAGAAGGTTGAGAGCCGCAACAGTGGCATTGCCTTGGTGATGCAATACGGAGAAGAGTCCGTACTCGTGTCGAAGCAATATGCCGCAGAGGTGAAGGAGAGGATAAAGAATCCAGTTACAGTCGCTTGATTACATCCTGTCCGGCACTGCTTCCCTTATACTTGCTCTTGGTGGCATTGAAGGCATAGCGCACCGACAGTGAAACGCGATGGAAACTATAGTGGCCTCGTCCTTGACCGAAGACATCACCCTGAAGGAGTGAATAGTTGCCAAGGTCGAGAATGGCATCCTGCTTTGCCGTATTGAAGATGTCGGCAACCGAAAGGCGCACCACCAACGACTTGTCCTTGAGGAACGACTTCTGCACTGAGGCAGTGAGATTCCAGTATGCCTGCAGCAGTCGTACATTGCGAAAATGGGCCTTGCTGTAAAACTGCGAGTTGAGCTCCAACTGCCAGTCATGCTTCAGTCGGAAGGCATTGTCGCTGTTGAATATCAGCATAGGTTTGTCGTATGTCACATGGCGCTTGCCCGTTGCCTCACGCGGGTCGTCGAGATTAAACGAGAGCCACTGCTTCTGCACTCCCACGGTGTTGCTTGTTGTCCACACTCCCACTGTGGGCGATACATTCACAAAGGCGCAGAACACGTCTATGGGACGGTCGAAGTTCACCATACCAATCATCACCACTCCATTGTCATCGTAGGGCGATGTCCAGTCATAGATAGCGTCCTTGATATGCAGATAGTTGACATTGAAGGCAAGGTATTTCCATCGTCCCGAGAGGTCAAGGGTGTGACGTATCTCGTTTACCAACAAGGGATTACCCGTCTGCAGTGTATATTTGCTGCCATAGTCAATCTCGCTTCTCAACTGATAGTAGGATGGGCGTGTTGTCTTTATTCCATAACTGAGTTGCATCTGCAAGTCTCCAAGACGAGTGCCGAATGACACCGACGGGAAGAAGTCGTCATGATTTCTCTTCACCGAGCGCGAGGGGTCGGTCTTGTCGTCAAAATCGAAAGCCACATGTTCGTATCTCATTCCCAGTGTCAACATTCCGGCATTGGGTATCAGTACCCCATATTCAAAGAATGCCGCATAATTCTGCTCATTCACCTTTGACATCCTGTCGAAGATATTATCCACACCATTGATACGATAGTCGTTGTCGCGACACACTGTAGTCATCTCACCACCCAACTTGAGTTTTCCTGTCCATAGGGGATGTTCGGCAATGAGGCGGGCGGCAAAGAGGTGACTCTTGTTCTGGGTCATCGACTCCACAGAGCGGTTTCCCGACATAGCCTGTTCGTTGATATGATCGTCGTTCTTGTCGCATTGCGAGTAATAATCCACGTTGGCGTCTATTCCCCATTTGCCTATCTTGCCATTATAATAGGCATTGAGCAGCAAGGTGTTGGGATTCTTATAGTTGATGTCGCTTTTCGACTTCAGATAGTCTTCCTTCACACCATCGCGCAGCACATCTTCCTCCATCGAAAAACAGAAGTAGTTCTTCAACCATCTGCCTTTCTCCACTTTCACTCCCACGAAATTATCGTCATCCAATTGCCAGTTAATACCGGCATTGAAGTGCATACGCGAGAATTTCTGGTCGGCTTGGGTGTATCCTGTTTGGGTATGTGTCACCTTGCCGTATGTGTTCTGTTCGAGCAGCGACCTGTGGCAGTCGAGATAGTCATTCTGGAATGTCACACCGCCGAAGAAGTCGAGTCCCTCGTGGCGATAGTTGAGGTTGAGGGTGGAGGCAAGATTATTGTTGCCCGACTTCAAGGCCTGTTCGTCGCTCACGTCGAAGCGTCCACTGAGTCCCTCGCCTTGCTGACGTCGTGTCTTTATCCTCACCACGGCATTCACCGAGGCATCATATGCAGCTCCAGGACTATTGATCACCTCCACCTCGCGGATGTCATGACTCCTCAGCCTCTTCAGTTCTTCCAAGTCCTGCACCTTTCGTCCATTAATATAATATATAGGTGTACCCTTGCCTATCACTTGCAACTGACCACCCATACGCATCATTCCCGGAACACGCGCGAGCATGTCATCCACCGAGCCTGCCGACTCCAACGGCGAGCCCACGATGCGAGTGACCATCGCACCGTTCTTCATCTTTGTTCTTGGGGCAGTGGATTTCACCACAAACTCCTGCAGGTTGAGCGAATAGTCAACCGAATCCTTCTTTTCCGTTTGGGCATTGGCTGCTGCCACTCCCAACATAGCGGCCAGTGCCGCCAAGCATACTTTTAATGTTGTCATCTCTATTATTTCTAAAAAATTTCCGCTGCAAAGTTACGGCGGATATTTCAATTGTGCAATAGCATGGGATATACGGACGAAGAAATGGGATATAACGCCCACCATTCGTCACATATCCCTACCTTTTGTCCCAAAAGCTTGCAAATGTGGGATAAATGGTGTATCTTTGCACTCGAAAAAGAACAATTATATGATGAAAGACTTGCTTAAAGAACCCAAGAACTTGCGTATAGCACGAGAGAGCATATATGCCGGAGTGTTCGTAATACTGCTGCTGTGGCTCACGTTGCCGTTTAATGTAGAGACCATACACGAGGGACGCCCCTTGTTCTTCCTGACCCAGGGAGTCATCACCACAGTGGTGAGTATTCTTACGGGGGCATTCTGTGCGTATATTCTCCGTATGCCCTTGGATCCCAAACTGCCGCTCAACACTGTTCATCGCAACAGTGTAGTGCAATATCTCGTCAACATTCCCGTTCTCGCATTCGTGCTCACCGTCTTCGGCGGATTTTTCTTCTGCGACAATCCCATCGAACCATGGTGGCATGGGGGAGAGTTTCATGTGACATATTACTCTGAATATATCTACTATGTTTCTGCAACATGTATATTCCTGTATATCGGTACATACGTGCGCAACCGCAACTGGCACCTGCGGTATCGCCTCAATGAGGTGCGCACCATCAACGCACTGCTTGAGGAGAGGCAAAAGACCATTGCCGAACAAGCTGAAAAGGAGAAGGAGGAAATGTCGGACAACAACGGCGAGGAGCAACATCTATGCCATCTCATAGGCTCAACAGGAAATTCATCGATTAGTCTGCCGCCTGCTAATATAATATATGTGGAGTCGATGGCCAACTATGCCGACATATGCTATATGGATAACGACGAGGCACGCCACAAGATGCTACGCATTACTCTCAAACAGATTAAGGAGAGCATCGGCAACGAACCCTTCCTCGTGCAATGCCATCGCGCCTTCATCGTCAATCTCAACTTCGTCGTGTCGCTGTCCAACCGCAACTCGGCCTACCAACTGCAGATTTTCGGTACCGACAAACCCATTCCCGTATCACGCAACAACACTGCCGAAGTGAAAGAAAAGCTCAGCGCCCTGTGATGTTACAGGAATTTATCGCGACTGTAACACGTTTGTAACATATATCTCATAACTTTGCAGCCGAAACAAGATAGCAACGATATGAGATTATTTTTTATCACAACGATGCTCGCAGCTGCAACAGTGTGCGGAGCACAGGAGAAGAAGACGGAGTTCACACCCGAGATACACGGTACGGTGAGAGCCAAGTATGAATACCAAACCGAGGAGGGTGAAGGCCGATTCGAGGTGCGCAACGCGCGTATCAGTATCACGGGCAAGGTGATTGATGCCGTGAGCTACAAGGCCGAAATCGACCTCTCCGACGAGGGCAACATCAAGATGCTCGATGCCTACACCCGCATCACTCCTGTGAAGAAACTCAACTTCACCATCGGACAATTCCGCGTGCCGTTCACCATCGATGCCCATCGCTCGCCTCACCAGCAATACTTTGCCAATCGCTCGTTCATCGCAAAGCAGGTGGGCAACGTGCGCGACGTGGGTGGATCTCTTGGATATTCCTTCAAGGGCAAGTTGCCAGTAATACTTGAGGCAGGACTTTTTAATGGTTCTGGTCTCACCGACCAAAAGAATTACTGGACAAAGAAGGTGAACTTTTCCGCCAAGGCACAGTTCTTCCTGCCTCAGGGATTCAACGTCACACTGAGTTCGCAGAAGATTTCACCGTCCGACAACTCTGTCATGATGTATGATGCCGGCACATATTGGCACTCCAAGGGTTGGCATATCGAGGCTGAATACCTATATAAGCACTACTCCAACGGTATGTTCGACGACGTACACTCGTTTGACGGATTCATCAACTACGACATACCCACCAAGAGCAAGAATAGCTTTATCAAGAAGGTGTCGCCATTGGCACGTTATGATTTCATGAACGACCATAGCGACGGAGCTACTGTGGGCGACGACGGCAAGTTTGTGACCACCGACTACAAGCGTCATCGCCTCACTGCTGGCGTTACACTTAGTCTTGCCACTCCATTCGTTTCCGACATCCGCATCAACTTCGAAAAATATTTCTATCGCGATGGTGCAATAGTAAAGCCATCGGAGAAGGACAAGATTGTTGTGGAATTCATGACAAGGTTCTGATTGTCAATAAAACATAAAAAGAAGGAGGAAATATTGCGTTTTCAGTAATTTATTAGTATATTTGCACCATAAAACAACATTATTTGCAAATATATGGAATGGATTACTGAAAACGCATGGATTATATGGGCTGTTGCAGCCGTGCTGTGCGTGATTTTGGAATTGATGAGCGGTGGACTCGTTCTGCTTTGCTTTGCAGTTGGAGCAGCTGGTGCAGCTATTGTATCCCCCTTCACTGGCATTGCCGTTCAGTTAGCGGTATTCGTGGTGGCAACGATTATCTCGCTTGCCGTTGTGAAGAAGTATCTTGCACGCCGCCGATTGGAGGACGATAATCCTTCAGGAAGAGTTAGCAATGCCGACGCGCTCATAGGTCGCCGAGGCAAGGCCGACAGTGACATCCACCGTGGCGACTACGGATGGGTGGCTATAGATGGTGACGTATGGAAATCAAGACTTGCCGACGATGCAACAGAAGACATTGCCAAGGGCGCACAAGTCGAGGTAATAGCCCGCGACAGCATTATCCTCACCGTCAAACCGGCTGGATAATGAAAACTTTAATTTTTTAATTTTTTAATTCTTTAATTTTTTAATTCTTTCAAGAACAATGACCTACGTATTGATTGTAATTGTGGTTTGCATTCTTCTCTTTGCAAAGATGGCACTCGTCATCATACCACAGTCGGAAACGAGAATTATCGAGAGGCTCGGTCGCTATCACGCAACCTTGAAGCCTGGTGTGAACATCATCATCCCCTTTGTTGACAGGGCCAAGGACATCGTGGCAATGGTTAGGGGGAGGTATGTATATACCAACAACATCGACCTGAGGGAACAGGTGTATGACTTCCCCAAGCAGAACGTTATCACCAAGGACAACGTGCAGACGGAAATCAACGCATTGCTATATTTCCAGATTGTAGATCCCTTCAAGGCGGTATATGAAATCAATAACCTGCCCAACGCTATAGAAAAACTGACGCAGACAACACTGCGTAATATCATCGGCGAACTCGAACTCGACGAGACACTCACCTCGCGAGACACCATCAACACCAAACTGCGCGTTGTGCTCGACGATGCCACAAACAAATGGGGCATCAAGGTAAATCGTGTGGAACTGCAGGACATCACTCCTCCCGAGAGCGTGCTTACAGCTATGGAGAAGCAGATGCAGGCAGAGCGCAACAAGCGCGCCACCATCCTCACATCCGAGGGTAAGAAGGCAAGCGACATCCTGCAGTCAGAAGGCGAGAAGATGGCAACCATCAACCGTGCCGAGGCTGAGAAGCAACAGGCCATCCTCAAGGCTGAGGGTGAGGCACAGGCACGCATACGCAAGGCTGAGGCCGAGGCCATCGCCATAGAGAAGATTACCGAGGCTGTGGGACAAAGCACCAATCCCGCCAACTATCTCCTTGCACAGAAATACATCATGATGCTGCAACAAGTGGCAGAGGGCGACAAGACCAAGACTGTATATCTGCCCTACGAGGCCACTAATCTCATGGGCAGCATAGGTGGCATAAAAGACCTCTTCAAGGAATAAGTTTAGTGAAAGACTTGAATATTGAAGACAAGAAGGGGCGAATCCTTATAGTCGATGATAATGAGGATGTTCTGCTGTCGCTCAACATGCTGCTCAAGCCATACGTGGAGGCAGTGAGAGTGACGGCGAATCCTGAACGTGTCATCGAGTTCATGGATTCGTTCCATCCTGATGTCATCATACTCGACATGAACTTCCGTCGCGATGCTATCAGCGGCGAGGAGGGATATGAGTGGCTCGCACACATATTGGAGCACGACCCCAAGAGCGTTGTTCTGTTTATCACCGCTTACGTCGATACTGAAAAGGCGGTAAGGGCGATCAAGGCTGGTGCAGTGGATTTCATACCCAAGCCATGGGACAGAGCAAAACTGCTCGATACTGTGAGGAGTGCCATCGAACTCAGGCAATCACGCTCTCTTGAGGGCGAAGTATCTGAAAAGCAAATCTCATTCCCCAACCTTATCGGCGAGTGCAACGCGATGCGCCAACTGAAAGAGCAAATAAAAAGAGTGGCTACTACGGATGCCAATGTGCTAATCACTGGCGAAAACGGAGCTGGCAAGGATGTTGTGGCTCATGCCATACATCAGTTGTCACAAAGGTCAGCCAAACCGTTTGTGAATATTGACCTTGGATGTATTCCCGAAACTCTATTCGAAAGCGAACTTTTCGGACATGAGAAGGGGGCATTCACCGATGCACGCAATGCCAAGGAAGGACGTGTGGAACAGGCTGACGGTGGAACGCTGTTTCTTGACGAGATAGGTAATCTCTCTATGCAGATGCAACAGAAACTGCTCACCGTGATTGAGAAGAAAGAGACTTCGCGCATAGGTTCTTCAAAGACAAAGAAAGTGGATTTGAGAATCGTATCTGCCACCAATGCCAATCTTGCTGAGAGAATAAGTGAAGGATCATTCCGGCAAGACCTTTTCTATCGTATCAACACCATCGAACTGCCCATACCTCCACTCCGTGAACGTGGGGATGACATTCTTCGCTTGGCCGAACATTTCCTCAGTGTCTTTTCCATAAGATATGACAGAAAGGGAGTGAGTCTATCTGATGATGCAAGGACAAAATTGCTTAATCACTCATGGCCAGGAAACGTGCGCGAACTGCAACATTGCATCGAGCGTTCATTAGTTCTTTGTAACTCCCAGGTGCTTTCGGCTTCTGATATCCAGATTACTCCAAATACTCAATCCGCAAGCAACGGAGACTCGCAACAGACTCTCAATCTTGAGGAATTGGAGAGAAATGCCATCAAGCGTGCCGTAGCAATGAGCAATGGTAATCTTACCCAAGCTGCCGAACTACTTGGCATCACCCGTTTCGCTCTTTATCGCAAGATAGATAAATTAGGAATATAAGCTATGCCCTTTCACTTGAATCCATTCTACAACAAAAGCATACGTCGCCTCAGACAGATGATACATGCCATCCGTATGCGCGACTTCACCTTGCATTTTGCTCTCGACAAACTGCGGGGAGAAGAGCGTCTGCTTGCCGAGGAAATCAATGCCGTGGTGAATGAGTTCAGGGAAAAGACATTACAACAGGAGTCGCAATACCTATATTTCGACACCCTCCTAAATACCGTGGGCGACTGCCTCATAGTGACTGACGACAAAGGACATATACATTAGATGAACCGCACTGCCATCAACAGTCTCTGCGGATTTAGGATATATGACATTAACGACCTTGCTTCCGTCAATAGTAGTTTGCCACAACTGATGCACGACCTACATCCTGGAATAAAGAAGATGATAAGGCTAAGAGTGAAAAACGGGAAAGATACTGTTGAAAGGGAATACTCAATAACTACTACCAATTTCTTTGACAAGGGATTCTATTATAAACTTTATTCCTTGCAAAACATTCACGAGGTGGTGCAGAGGAGCGAGAGCGAGGCACAACAACAACTTGTAAGAGTGCTCACCCACGAGATTATGAACTCCCTTACGCCAATAATCTCACTGAGCGATACACTCACAGAGGGGATGAAGGACGAGTCTCTCTCTCAAGACGACATCTCTCAGGCATTAAAGGCAATCAACAGACGCAGCAGCGGACTTCTGCATTTCGTGGAAAACTACCGCAAACTGCAACATATCTCCACTCCGCAATTTACCGACATAAAACTCTCGGAGCTTATCTCCGACCTCCAGCAATTATTCCCAGCCCCATACTTCCACTTCAACTTAGAAGACACGGAACAAGTATTGCGCATCGATCGAAGTCAGATAGAGCAAGTACTTATTAATCTTTTGAAAAATGCGGAAGAAGCGGTAAGGGATGTTGAAAACAAAAACATCTCCATTTCAGCAAGAGCGGAAAAGCCTCAACACATTATCACAATTAATGTTGAGGACAATGGTTGCGGTATTATGCCCGAAGTTCTCGACCGCATTTTCGTCCCCTTCTTCACCACAAAGCCCGGTGGCTCAGGCATCGGTCTCAGCATCTGCCGCCAAATAGCCTCACTTCACGGCAGCTCCATCACAGTGGCATCCACACCTCTTAAGCAAACCGTCTTCACCTTGCAATTGCCAATGTAATAACTCAAGAAGTGTTAAAATATTGACTCATTTCAACATTTTCCTTCAAAACCTTTCCGCTTTCCAAATATTATTAGTAATTTTGGGGCGGATTTCAGTATGAAGAGTCAACAACTCTCATGTTTGACTTCCAAAGACATTGTGGGTAAAAACAAAGCATTCGCTATTATTTCGCGTTTAGCCAAGAGCCTCGGAAACTCTATTTGGATAAAAAGCACGACAATAATATGTGACAGGTGACTCGTATATATGACCTCTCCTCATACCAATAAGCGATGCACACGCTATATTGCGTGATGCACTCTTATGGTATGACCGGGGTCCATTCCGAGGCCGCCCCGTGCTAAACGTGAGTAAGACAGGCATCACGCTTTTCTTTTTTATTACGTTTGCGGACTGATAGTGGATTGAGTATAATAATATCAGTCAACTTTTTATAATAATTTAATAAGAAAATAGTATGGCAAAAATTCCAAAATCATTAATGACATGCGCAGGCGCATTGTTATTATCATTAAGTGCTGCCGCATCCGATTCAGAAAGCAACGAGAGAAATGCGATGAAACTGTGGTTGCAAAACAACAAGCAGATTACATTCCTCCTCGACGACCTGCCTGTTCTTTCATTTGACGGCAGTGACCTTACAGTAAAAACTCACTTGAACAATTACAGTTACAACTCGGCGGACATCAAAAGATATACCATTGAGTATGTTGACCCATCTGGAATCTCAGGTGTAACCAGTTCGATAGTCTTCAGTATTGAAAACGGGGCATTGATTGCTTGTAATTTGCCGGCATCATCTCCCGTATCTATTTATTCCGTTGACGGAAAATTGCTGATAACCCAGACGACAGACCTAAACGGAGCTGTCAACATTCCATTAGGAAATATCAGCAGTTCTGTTTTGTTAGTAAAAACCTCTATTGCAAACTTTAAAATTACAAGACCATGAGAAGATCGTTTTTGTTGGCAATAGCCACAATATATGGTTTGCTATCGATTAATGCGAACAACAATGATGTTGTCATTGTTTACCGCAACGACGGCATCGTTAATGGATTTGTAAGGTCACAGATTGACAGTATCAAGTATTCAAAAACTGGCATTGACAACATTGAGTATGCCCAATACGTTGTCAATGAGATATGGACACAAGATAGCTTGTATCGTATTCCTATCGAAGTGATAGACAGTGTTAGCTTTGTTGCTCCTCCCACGATATATCAGGATGACGCAGTACCTATGTCTGCTGAATTGTGCTCATATATCATTGGAGTAAATGACACTATACTCCTATTCCGAAATGACACACCTGAAAGAATTCTTCCAAAGATTGGAGAGAAGATTGTCACTGAAGAGATTGCAGGCATAGTGCCTAACGGTTTTATCGGACAAGTGGAATCTATTGAGAAACAATCCGATTGCATCTCGGCAAAATGTTTGGGTATTGATATTGAAGAAGTATTCAAGTCCTATTGCAGTGCCAATTCATTTGTTTGCCGTCCGGAATCCATTGCCAAGAATGGGATGACCAGGGCAACCATCATCGAAACTGATACCGTATGCAGTTTGGGTCCATACAAGTTTTCTTTGGATATCAATACAGAAATTGGAGAGATTAAAGGTCTTGACAAAAAGTACGGCTATGAAGGAGGCTTGGAATTTGCCCCGACGTTAAGAATAAAGTCGTTCACTATGGTTGATGAAAACTATGGCGTATCAAGAAATTTCTCCATAACCGGTACAGCTGAGGTAACAGAGAGTATCGCAATATATGGGCAACTTGACAAATCCAAAGACTTTCTTGACCCGGAATTGTCAATACCAGTTGGCGGATTCGTCAATTTCTATATTAAACCTGGATATTTCGTGAAAGCAAACTGTAGAATAGGTTGTAAAGCGGAATTTAAACAGTTGGTTCCCATAACAGTTGCATACGAATTTAATAGTCATAGCAGTAACAACTTGAAGAATGTACTCCATGCTAAAGTCGATTCAACATCATATAATATAGAAGGATTCATCGATGGTTCCTTCAGTGCAGGCATATTCCTTGAGATGGGTTTCAATATAATCAATTCAAAACTGTCAAAAGTATGTTTGCGCGAAGAAGGTGGAATTGAGTTGAGCGGAGATATTCTTTTGCTCAGTGATGACATTTTGGATGCAACTAAAACAACTGAACT
>JBJEAY010000314.1:0-12657 GCA_051869575.1 Prevotella sp.
ATGAAGGCGGTGGCTGCACCTGCCGCCCCCGAGACAACGCAGACGGAAAAGACACTTACCGTGAAAGGTAATGTGGTTGACCAATTCAACGAACCGCTCATAGGTGTCACAGTGCAGATTGTAGGCAAGCAGGGCGGTACAGTGACCGACTTCGACGGTAACTTCACCCTCAAGGCAGACGCCAACGACAAACTGAAATTCAGTTATATCGGATGCGTTGACCAAATCATCCCCATCAATGGCAAGCAAACCATCAACGTGACGATGAAGGAGAATGCCGAGGTTATACAGGAAGTGGTGGTAGTGGGCTATGGTACTCAGAAGAAGGAGTCACTCACTGGTGCCGTTACTGCCATCGGAGCCAAGTCGTTTGAGGAGAAAGGCGGTCTTGCCTCTCCCTTGCAGGCACTTCAGGGTCAGGTGCCCGGTGTTATGATTACACGTTCATCCTCAGCCCCTGGCGACGAGAGTTGGTCGATGAACCTCCGCGGTGCATCATCAAAGAACACCACCGAACCATTAGTAGTCATTGATGGTGTGGCATGCAACTCTGTCAGCGAGATGCGCCTTCTTAACTCCAACGACATCGAGAGCATCAACTTCCTCAAGGACGGTTCGGCAGCCATCTACGGTTCGCGTGCCGCCGGCGGTGTTGTTCTCGTAACCACCAAGAAAGGTAAGGAGGGCAAGCTGAAGATTGACTATGGAGTGAGCGCAACACTGCGCACAGTGGGTCTGATGCCCGAGATGATGAACATCGACCAGTGGGCTGACGGACTTATGCAAGCTTTGGAGAACGACGGCAACACTGGCCACGTGTGGATGACATACGCCAAGCTCGCCAAGCTATACAAGAACAAGTATATCGACCTTCAGACAACAGCCAACCCCTTCGGTTCGGCTGCATTCACAGATGTCAAGGACTTCGTATTTGATGACAACGTTGACTGGCTCGGCTCTCTCTTCGGCAGCTCGTGGTCGCAGAACCACAGTCTCAGCCTGACGGGCGGTACGGAGAAGTCGTCGTTCCGCCTCTCTCTCGGCTATCTTTACGACGGTTCGACACTGCAGTATGGCGACAACAACAACCAGCGCTATAACTTCCGCCTGAACAACACGATGAAGCTCAACAAGATATTCACCCTTGAGTCGAGCATCGCATATTCGCGCCAGCAACAGGTGGCACCCACTATGATTGCCGCTGCACTCACCACCAGCATGCCTCAGCCTGGTCTGCCTATGCGCACCCTCGATGGCAAACCATACGCATGGGGAACATGGGGTTCGCCGGTGGCTAAGGTGGAAGACGGTGGTAACAACACTCTCTCAGTGTCAACCATCAACATCAGCGAGACACTGAAGGCACAGATCACCGACTGGCTCGACGCAAGCGTCAACATAGGTTACAACTCCGGTGACGCACGCCGCAAGACCATACAGAACTCCATCACTTATTACAACTATGCAGGCAACACCGAGACCCTCGTTGACCCCGCACAGGAGAAGTCATATTTCCAGCAGACATCAAGCCGCACCGACTTCTATTCTATCTCCGGCTATGTGAATGCCCACAAGACTCTCGCCGACAAGCACTCTCTGAGCCTCATGCTCGGTACGCAATATGAACTGAAGGACATGGAGATGTTCGGAGCAAAATACACCGACATACTCGAAGGACTCGACGTCATCAATGGTAGCGGTTCGCTCACACTGAGCGACAACACCAACGGCTCCAACAACTACCGCAACGCCATCCTCTCCTACTTCGGCCGCTTCAACTACGACTTCAACAGCCGCTACCTCGTGGAGTTCAACGCCCGCTACGACGGTTCGTCAAAGTTCCAGCCCTCCAACCGCTGGGCTTTCTTTTGGGGCACATCATTAGGATGGCGCATCAACCAGGAGAAGTTCCTCAACAGCGTGAAGTGGATTAACAACCTGAAGCTGCGTGCCTCCTACGCCGAGATGGGTAACCAAAGCGGTATCGACAACTACGACGGATACCAATTCTACAACCTCTCGTCGTTCAGCGGAGCATACGTGGGCAGCGACCGCCTCACCTTTATCAATACCAGCGGCAAGTTTGCCTCAACCACTCGCCAGTGGGAGCGCATCAAGAACTACAACGTGGCTGTTGACTTCGGATTCAATGTTCTCGGCGGCAACCTCAGCGGAACTGTTGAGGCATTCCTCAAGAAGAACGACAACATGCTCGTTGACATCACCTATCCCGCCATCCTGGGCGACCATGCCCCATCAGCCAACGAGGGTAAGTTCAAAGGTTGGGGATATGAAGGCCAGATCACCTACAACGGACATATCGGCAAGGACATCGACTGGCACATCGGAGGAACATTCACCTTCACCCGCAACGAACTGACCGACTTCGGCGGCACCACAGTTATCAAGAGTGGATACACCAGCACCCAGCAGGGCTATCCCCTCAACTCCATCTTCGGTATGCGCTACGGCGGCAAGATACAGAACGAGGAGATGCTCAGGGCTTATGTAGCCAAGTATTACGAGGGCAACGGCATTGGTATGCCTAAGAACCTTCGCGTGGGCGACAATATGTTCTGCGACGAGAACGGCGACGGCGTGCTCGACTACAACGACTATATCTATCTCGGCAGCGACTCTCCCGAAATCAGCTACTCGTTCAATGTGGGCGGTTCGTGGAAGGGACTCGACGTGAACATCGTGTTCCAGGGCGCAGCCAACCGCTTCGTCTATCGTGGCAACACCAGCAACTGGACCGTGCCCTACCGCGGTCTCTATCAGAACAACACCACATCGAGCCTCGGCAATACATGGACTGCTGACAACCCTGACGCATACTATGCTCCCTACACGTCAGACTCAAACATCAACCTGTATAACTATCAGGCATCGTCACTCACTGCACAGGACGCACGCTACATCCGTCTGAAGGAAGTGACCATCGGTTACAGTCTGCCAGCCTCTCTGCTTCGTCCTACCAAGGTAATCAACTCGGCAAGAGTATATGTCACAGGTAACGACCTTTGGGAATCCACCAAGATAAGCGACGGATGGGATCCGGAGGCAAAGCGCGACGCCACGGGTACAGGACGCTATCCGTTCACCCGCAACTTCACCTTTGGACTTAGTCTTGGATTCTAATCCAAGAAAATAAAATATTAAAAGATTAAAATATTAAAGTTCTTTTAGACTATGAAATATATTAAATATATATACGCAGGACTGCTGACAATGAGTCTGACTGGATGTCTGAACTTTGAACCGGAGGCAGAGATGAACGATGCCAACGTGTGGACATCAGCATCCAACTTCCAACTGTTTGCCAACCAGTTCTATAGCTACACACGTGACTTCCAGTCATCTACCACCTACCAGTGTGGCGTGAGCGACGGTCCTCACTCCGACCTCCGCTCCGACCTTGTGGCAGAAAGTTCGCTCAACAAGTATAGTGCCGGAACAAACTCCGTGCCCGAGAAAGACAGCAACTACGGTTCGCTCTACACACATATCTACTATTGCAACCTGCTGCTCGACCGCGCAGAGGCTTTCGGCGACAAGGCAGCCATTGCCAACCCCATCGCCGAGGCAAAGTTCTTCCGCGCCTACAGCTACTTCGAACTGTTGCAGATCTACGGTGATGCCATCATCGTCACCAAGCCTCTCGACATCAACTCGCCCGAGCTTTACGTATCTCAGAACAACCGCAGCGAGGTGGTTGACCTCATCGTCAGCGACCTGCAGGATGCTGCCGAGGCTCTGCCCGTAAGTGCAGTTGAGAAGGGCCGTCTGACCAAGGATGCCGCTCTCGCAATGCTCTCACGTGTGGCTCTGTATGAGGGCACGTGGCAGAAGTTCCACACTGGTGGTGCTGATGCCTCTAACAACAGCGAGCGTGCAAGCTCACTTCTGAGAACCGCCAAGGAAGCTGCCGCCGAGGTAATCACCCGCGGCAACTACTCCCTCTTCTACAACGAGCAGCTGGGCAAGGAAAGCTACAGATATATGTTCATACTTGAGGACACCAAGTGTAATCCTGCAGGTCTCACCACCAACGACAATCCCGAGTATATCCTCGCACGTCGCCATCGTCTTGAGGATGGTATCGGTCTGAACATCACAAAGGCTTATCTCGCCAATGCCGTATTCCCCACATCCAAGCTCGCCAACATGTATCTCTGCCAGGATGGTCTGCCCATCGCCAAGTCGCCTAAGTTTACCGGCTATGGCACAGCAGTGAGCGAGTTCCAGAACCGCGACAACCGCATGTCAACGACTCTCATCCCCAACGAGACTCTCGTTTGGGACAACACCAAGAACAATAGTCGTCAGACGTGGGATGTCACCGACGAGTCGAGGGCAAAGAAGATCAGCGTACGCTCGAACAGTGGTTATCAAACACACAAGTGGGCTGTTGAGAGATATGTGGCCGACAAGATGGAGTCGATGGACTTCCCTGTCATCAGATATGCAGAGGTGCTGCTCAATTATGCCGAGGCAACCTACGAGCTTGACGGAAACATCTCTGACACCGACCTCGACAAGAGTCTCAACCTGGTGCGTCGTCGCGTAAATCCCGATATGCCAAAACTCACAAATTCTCTTGTAACATCCAACTCCTTGTCAATGCGTGAGGAGATACGCCGTGAGCGCACCGTTGAGCTCCTGTTTGAGGGATTCCGCATCGACGACCTCAAGCGTTGGGCAACAGCTCCAGTGGAGATGCCGCAGGATTTGACAGGTGTACTCTACAAGGGAACATGGTTTGAGTCAAACTGGACTGGTCAGACTCGCTCTCTCACTGCCGACGGACACGTTCTTCTCTACGGCAACCGTGTGTGGAACGACCGTCTCTACCTCTACCCCCTGCCCTCTGAGCAACTACAGCTCAACCCGCAGCTGAAGCAGAACCCGGGATGGGAGAAGGAGTAGTAAATGAAGAATGAAGAATGGCTGCGCGATAACGTCCGCTGTAGGGTCTTACCTCGTGTAAGACCGAATCCATGCGGCAGAGATGAAGCCAGCCATAGACGAAGTCAATTAAGAATTAAGAATTAGTTATGAAATACATTAATTATATATATGCTGCACTGCTGATAGCAGGTATGTCGGCTTGCAGCGACGACGAATTGTCAAAGGTGCCATCGGCAGTAGTGCCGTCGGCAGTGGAATTTGACTTGCCTGAGAATCTCAGCAAACTCGTCTATACAGATGACATGGGAGCAAAGGTGCTGCCATTGGTAAAGGGTGAAACCGCCACGCTGCCCTACATCATGACTCCCGAGGACGCCACATTCAAAGATGTGGAATGGACATCATCCAATCCCGACGTGGCCACAGTGGATAACGGAGTGGTTACTGCCGTCAGTGGCAATGGAGTGGGCTATTCGATGATTCAGGTTGCCCCGTTAGGTCTCTATTCAGGTAGCGGTATCAATGCCGTTATAAAGGTGGCGGTGAGCAACGAGATGGTGAAGGCTTCACAGGTGGAAGTGCTCGCATCTGCCGACGAGGTATATGCCGGTGAAAACATCCAGATGTCAACGGTGATCTCTCCCGACAACGCCACATACAAGACTGTGGCATGGAGCGTGTCGGACGAAAGTGTCGCCAGTATCGACGCCAACGGTGTTCTGACAGGAAAGACCAACTCGCAGGTGAAGGCATCTGTGACTGTAAAGGCCACCACCTTCGACGGCTCCAACGTGATTGGCACCAAGGACATCGTGGTACGTCAGATTGTAGAGCCGCAGGATGTGACTATCGACAACGTCTTCAACGGCATGGCATGCGCCATCAACGAGAAGACTCTCGACCTCACATACAAGACCGCTCCCGAGGAATGTACCACAAGCCTCATCGAATGGACATCGAGCGACGAGAGCATCGCCACTGTTGACAAGGGCGTGGTAAAATTCAACCAGTCGGGCAACTTCGGCAAGGTGACCATCACTGCCACATGCCGCGAGACTGGTAAGACATCGAGCGTAGAACTGAACCTCGAAGCCGGACTCATCCGCGAGACATTCGCCAACAAGGACAGCTACACATGGTGGAACGCCAAGCAGAGTGCCAACGGCACATCATCTTCTCATGAGTGGATTGACGGACACCTCCGCATCACCACCTATATGCAGAACGCCACCACGGGTCGTGCCGACATCAAGTGCTGGGAGCCTCACACATGGTTCCACGCCGGCAACTATCCTATCTTCGCATTCCGTATGGACGACGTGAAGGATATCGAGAGCACCATTACAAGCCGCAATATCAACATCGACGCTGTGGGTACATCGGCAAGCGGCACTCAATACAAGGCCATCGCCAATGGCAACAACAAGTATCTGCACGACTACAAGTGCTCCGACGGTTCGCACGTCTTCATCTACGACCTCGCGACACAGGCTTGCGGCACGGGCGGACTGATGCCTACCAACGAGACGGTTGACTTCACGACATTGCAGATCAAGCATGCCGACATGAAGAACACCGACCATCAGATTCAGTTCAACCTCTACTGGATTCAGACCTTCAAGACCATCGACGACCTTGAGAAGTATATCGAGACCGAAGGACTGACATTTGAAGTAATTAAATAATGATAAACATGAAAAAGATAATAACATTAGGTTTGGCAGCGGTATTGCTGCTGCCAACCTCTTGCCGCGAGAATGAATACGGAACGGTGAACCTCGACCTCGGCGAGAACAACTATACCGACATCAACGCCACATACAACTATGCCGGCGTAGTGGGAATGTATCAGCAGAGCGACTTCGACAGAGTGAAGGCAGCCCTTGCAGGCGGAACAGCTTCGGCTGAGGCAAAGCAGGAGTTTGAGAACCTCAAGAAATCAGACTACTCGCAGAAGACATACACCGCCACTCCCCACGAACAGATTGTGAGAGGCGACGCCACAGGCACCAAGGAGGGCAAGCAGAACTACTCAGATGCCATGAAGGATGCCGCAGCCGCTTATCAGCAGGCTCTGTTATGGCGACTCACCGGCGATGCCGAATATGCTGCCACTGCTGTCAATGTACTCAACGCATGGGCAAAGACCTGCAAGGAGATTACCTCCAATGACGCCGACTTCAACCTTGCCGCAGGTGCCCAGGGCTACACCTTCGCCCTTGCCGCAAGTATGCTTCAGGGCTACGACGGATGGAAGTCAACCGAGAACGCCGAGTTCAAGGCATGGATGAAGAACGTATTCGGAAAGACCAACCGCGAGTTCCTCGA
Source organism: Prevotella sp. (assembly GCA_051869575.1). Lineage (GTDB taxonomy): Bacteria > Bacteroidota > Bacteroidia > Bacteroidales > Bacteroidaceae > Prevotella. The sequence goes on from JBJEAY010000314.1 coordinate 7,240, forward strand.
CAACCACGCCATCGGCACATCGTTTAAGAACGCACATAAGAACGTGCCCGAGAATCTTTGGCACGAGCACTACTGGAGCAACTGGGACATGGTGAACATGGCTTCATATATGGCAATCGGTATTCTCACCGAGGACAACGCAATCATCAACTACGTGGTTAACTACTTCCATGCAGGCAAGGGCAACGGTTCTATAAAGAAGATTATCCGTGGCACCCACACCGACCCTCTTGGCACTGGCGAAACCATCAGCCAGAACCAAGAGTCGGGACGCGACCAGGGACACGCACAGATGTCGCTTGCCGTATGTGCCCACCTCTGCCAGATGGCAGCAAGCCTGTATGCAAGCAATCCTATGGTGAAGGAGCTCGACTTCTTCGGTGCCGACGACAATGCCGTGCTCCACATGGCTGAATATGTGGCACTGAGCAACCTGCGCGACGGTTCTGACAATGCCAACAAGGAAGGCACATTCATCGTGGCAGCCGAGAAGATGCCATTCACTGAATATCATCACTGTCCAGGAGCCTCGTCAACCTCTGACGACAATCTCCATACACAGTTGAGTGTAATGGACAGAGGCGGTTGCCGTCCGGGATGGGAGATTATCCTTGCCCACTACAAGAATCTCGGCAGCGGGTATAAGTACAGCAAGATGATGGCTGACAAGATTCGTCCCGAGGGCGGTGCAGGCGAACCAGCCAACCGCTACGGTTCAAACTCAGGTGCATTCGACCAGATTGGCTGGAATACACTGATGCTTTATTAGGAATGAGGAATTAGGAATTAGGAATGACGATTTCAAAAAAACAAACTATTAATAATCACAGGTAGAGCCGTGGTCTTCGTGAGAAGCCCACGGCTCATTCCTAATTCCTAATTCCAAATTCCTAATTCCTTTGAATCCACTCCGTAGGTGTCATTCCCTCCACCTTGCGGAATGTGGAGAAGAAGGATGTTTTCTTGAATCCGCATTGCTCGCTCAATGCAGCAACAGTGTATTGCTTGTGCATACCCTCGGCCACAAGCCTTTTGAATTCCTCAAGACGATAGGCATTGATATAGTCGTAATAAGGCTCCTTGATATGGAGAGAGAACACCTGACTCAACTGACTTGCCGAAACTCCCATCACCGATGCAATGTCGCTCATCTTCAAATCCTTGTCGAGATATGGTTTTTTCTCTCTCACATAGTTGTCCATTCGCAGGAAGAGGCGTTTCATCTCATTCTCGTCAATACGTGTCTTTTCGTATTTTCTCTTGTCCGGCTCTGTTTCCTTGTCCTGTTCCGTGTCTTGCGTCTTCAGCATCTCGTCTATTAGAGCCTGTTCGGTCTCATGGTGCTCGGAAAGCAACACCTTGGTATGCCTGCGCCACTTGCGCCACAATACAAACAGTACTATTCCTAAGATAATCACTCCGACCTCAAGATAGAAGAGCCAAGTGGGATATACATTTATCTCGTAGGTAGAAGTAGTTGTCTCGAATCCCGATACTCTTATTTCAAGTGTATGAGTGCCTGGCATCAAGTGGTCAATATGCAACGACGATGGATTATTCACAATAGTCCATTGCTCCGCTCCGTCGATACGATATTCGTATAGTTTTCCTGTATTGTCAGAATAGTTGGGTATGGCTATTGAGATGATGACCATCTGCGACATGAAGTTCCATCCGATGTCTATCCTCCGGCGGTCGTTAATCTTCATCATCTGTCCGCTGCCAACTAAACTGTTGCCCCTCACCATTCCGCCTATGAGCACCGTCTGTGTGGAATATTTCTTGAGATAAGCCTTGCTCTTGGTGTCGAGCATCTTCAGTCCATTGCTCGTTCCCACCCATAATATTCCTTCGTCATCCAATCTCAGGGTCAGACTGTTTACCGTTCCATCCACTCCTGTACTTGCACCGTATTTGGCGAGAGTCTTAGTTGCGTCATTCCACAGAAACAGTCCCTTCTCGGTGGTTATCCAGTATTGGCGATTGCCCATCGGCAGTGCATCAATACAGTTTTCCGACAGTATTCCCGATGGAGGCACAAGTTCGCCGAAGTCCTTCATCGCCACGTCGGTATGGAATATCCTCAGACGGTCGAATGCCACAATTTCCTCTGTATTACCTCTAATTTTCAGGTCGGGTATCTTATTGAAGAAGCCCTTGGGGAAATCACTGTCCTTGATAATGTCTTCGGCAGTAATATACAGGCAAAGTCCATAGTTTGAACCTATCCATCCGTTGCCGTTAGCATCAAAGAATGTGTTCTTGATACCCATCGGCAGTCGGGAGTTGCGCTGACTGATGTTTCTCGTCTCTCCCCTCTCGTTGATAACGAATACGCCCTCGCTCGTAGTCAACCAAAGACTGCCCGACGGTGTAATTGTCAATCCCGAGATGGTGGTAAAGCTTAGTTTGTCGCAGTTTGGCACACGCTCAATAACATCGTTCAGTGGATTATACCTTACTACTCCAGCATCATATGAACCTATATAGAAATATCCGCCATACCAGATGACATTTTTTACAAGATTCATCCCAAATGATTTGAGGGAATGGAATTCCGCCTTCTTCGTCTTCTCGTCAATATGATAAAATCCGTCGCATTGGCATATCAGTCTGGTTCCATTATGACAGACATGGGCAGTGACCTGAATGTTGTGGCTGTCGAAATCACCGCATGTGTATGTCTGGAATACAGGAAAAATGAAATACGTGTAGGCTACTCCCTCGCGATACATTCCAAACCATCGGCATCCGTTGTCAAATCTCCTGAATGAATACACGGCATTGCTTGGCACTCTTTGTCCGTTGGGTTCTTCCGTTCCATAGTGTGCCATCACCTTGTGCGTATGCAGGTTCACTTCGTATGCTCCTCCTCCATCTGAGCCTACCAAAAGTATAGAGTCGCGATAAAGGCTTACGCTGGTGATAATCCTCGGAGTCTCACTCAGCGGCACCGACTTGCCCGTTGCGAGTTCCATCCTGAATAGACCGTTGTTCTTGGTGCCTACATATGCATACTTGCCATTTACAGCTATTTTCGACAGGCCCGAGGGAGTGACGAGTGGCAGTCGGCGCAGCTTGCCCGTGGCGGTGGCAAGTGAGAACACATCATTGCGGGTGGTGAACCATATATTGCCGTTTGAGTCACTTATGATATTCCTCACACTGTTATTTGCTTTCACCCCTCCCGGCAGTTCCACCTTGGTCACCCCATTATCACCCATCACGAAGAATCCCTGTCGGGTTCCGAGATACACCTTGTTGCCCACACACTTCACACACTCTACGGCATCAAGTTCCTCTGCCCTACGCACAAACCCATCGCTGTATCTGTTAAGGAAGAACAGTCCGGCCTTTGTTGCCGCCCATACGTTGCCCTCGGCATCAAGTTCTATGTCATAGCAATTGTTTGGTTGTTGGTCTTGCGTCTTGGGCAAGGAATAGTTGCGTATGCGGTCGCCGTTGAACAGTGATATGCCATTGCTTGTGGCTATCCACACTTGTCCCGAGCGGTCTTCCTCAATGTCGGTCACTGAGAGTCCTGCAAGTCCGTCGGCAAGAGTTAGTTGGCGTATAGTGGCAGCATGAGCCCCTAACGCCATCATGACGAGTACGAGTGTCAGTATTACCTGTATCTTATTTTTAGGCTTCATCTTCATTGGGTTTGCATTTATTACAAAATTGGTACAAAGATATATCAAAAATATGAGATTACAAAGAAAAATCTAAAAAAAATAAGTAATTGCATCACTTTATTCGTATTACATATAGATTTGATAGTTAGATTATATAAATTTTAGGTTTTAGATGAATAGTTTTTAGTTAAAGTTAGGGTTTTTATCAGAAGAGTTTGAAATCTTACATTTAGGTATTTAGTTATTGTTTAAGGTAATTGGGATAGATTTGCATGTTAGTATGGGTAACGAAATCGGCAATGTCGCGAGACACTGCCGATTTTTATATGGTTAGCAAATATGACATAACTGCAACAATTAGTTTTTGCGTGGCAAATAATCAAAGTCGTTGATTGTTCCCGTCTCCGATGAGAAACTGATACCGACCTTATATACTTTGCGCGAGTCTGCCGCATAAGGTAAAGCATATTCTTTTTCTTCAATCTGCTTCAGTGCCTGTTCGGCAGTTGAATTGAGTTTGAACTCAAATATATACACAAAGTCAGGACATTCAAGAACGCAGTCTATGCGTCCTTGACTTGTTTCCTTCTCAATATATGTGTTGTATCTGCCAAGCATCTGCATAATAAGATAGAATGTGTATTGAAAATGACGTTCGCACTCTCTGCCATCCTGCTTGCGCTGGAAACGGTAGGAGATGTTGGCAAGGAAGCTGGTGAGCTGAAGCTTAAACTTCTCAATGTCACCTGCTTCCAACGAGTCGCTGACATCGTTGAGCCATGTAGATGGACTATTCGAATCACCAAAATAATCGGACGACAGAGCTGTAACCATCCCACTTCTAACTTCCTCATTCGGAAAGTCGAGCAGATAAGTGTCTCGTCGTTGGTTGTAGCCTTTGATTGTGAAATATCCGCTCTGATATAGCATTGGCAGAGGCTTTTGTTTTGTAGCCTTGTAATCCACAAACTCGGCGGCTGGATATTCCTTACCTGCCAATTCATTGATATTCACATGATTGTCGGCCAGAAGGCGCATGAGATATGTGGGCGTGCCTGTTGCAAACCAATAGTCACGAAAATCCATAGAATCAAAGCAATTAAGAATGCTGAATGGATTGAAGATGTCGTTCTTCTGTTTGCTGAAGTGATAACCATCATATTTTCGTTTCAGCTTTGCAATCGCCTGTTCTTCTGTCATACCGTTTGCATCACCAAGTTCTTTTATCTGATCCTTGAAAAACGTGACAAGTTCATCCTTGGTAATGCCACAGAGTGCGTCGAAGCGAGCATCATAGCTAATGTCCTTAGGTTGATTGAACCCGCTGAACACACTAACTTGAGAGAACTTCGTAACTCCCGTAAGAAGCACAAACTGCAGATGCTTGTCGGCAAGTTTGAATACGCTAAAGAAACCTTTTAGCATCTCACGGTTGAAATCTTCAAGGGTTTTTATCTCCCCTTCTACAATGGGCGAGGGTATGCCAGTGTTCATTACGTCAAGCAGCGGTTTGTCGTATTCGTCAATAAGCACCACGGCACGCCGTCCTGTCTTTTCGTGAGCTTTCTCGAATACGTATGACAACCTTGTGCCATAAGTTTCGGCAAGGCTATCCTTACCATATTTTTCCTCACACTTTGCCACAAAAGTCTCAATGACTTTCTTTAGTTCTAATGGTGAGGTAAAATTATTGCCGTTGAAGTCAATATGGAATACAGGATATTCAGCCCAATCCTTCTCAAGCGAGTCAATAGCCAGTCCTCGGAACAATTCCTTACGCCCG
>JBJEAY010000315.1:0-12603 GCA_051869575.1 Prevotella sp.
TCGCTTTCCTCTTCTTCGGAGAGGCACGCGAGCTCAACCTCTCATTCTATATCGGTATATCACTCGTGATATTGAGTGTGTTGCTGCAGACGAGGCGAACGGGAACACATTAAGATAGATACAAAAAAGGGGCGATGAATAGTTTCATCGCCCCTTTTTTATATAGAAGATTGTATTATTTCTGCAAATACAAACCATTGACATCCTTTAGGAAGAGAGTGCGCTTGTCGTTGTAGAACTTGACGAAGTCGCTGACAGTCTTCTGTCCGGGATAGGGCATATAGAAATGTCCTGGTTTGTCGTGGGCATTGCGCCACAAGAGGACGTAGGCGATAGGATACTTGTTGAGCACAGGCATGAGCACCTCTGTCCACCAGTTCTCCATTCCAAGACTCTCCATACCAGTCTCACTCAACACAGGCACTACATTGTGCTGCTTGGCAATCTCGCAGATAGTCTTCAGACCGATGTCGAGACCATTGCGGTAGTTGTTGATGGCAGTGGTGTCCTCGGGATTGTTGGTGCAATATGTGTCGAAACCTATCACATCCACCATCTCGTCGCCAGGCCAACGCTCGAGATATTTCTCGGCATCTCCGGCAAACTCAGTTCCAGGAGAATAAGCATAGAGCACATTGGTTACTCCCTTCTCCTTCAACCTGTCCTCAGTGAGTTTCCACAAAGCCTTATATTGCTCGGTGGTACAGAGATTCTGTCCCCACCAGAACCAGCTGCCAGTGTGCTCGTGCCACGGACGGAAGAGCACAGGCACCTTCACTCCGTATGGAGTCTCAAGCGAGTTGAGGAACTCGGCGAGAGTGTCGAGCCAACCGAGGAATTTCTCGTGGCACTGTCCACCTTCGAGCACCGAAGCCACAGTCTGCTTCTCCTGGTCGGTGAGCGAGTCGGGCTTTACCCATGCCGAACCACCAGTGAGAGGATTGTCGAGATGCCAACTGAGAGTGACCATACCGCCACGGTCGAACTGGCGGATAATCTCCTGCTTCATTCTGTCGAAAGGCACACCGTCGAGATTGACGGAGTCTCCAAGTTCGAGATGTCCCAAGTCAAAGCCAATCACGGCAGGGAAGTCGTTGCACACGCTCTTCACGTCGGAGCGACAACTGTCGCCTACCCACCCCACTCCATACACAGTGGCATCCTGATGGCCAACGAGATAACCTTTGGAGGATATATCACGTAGGTTGGCAAGCAGATTCTCGGTGCGCTGTGTGCGTCCGCTCTCAGCCAATGGATCATCGGCCTTTTTCTTTCCGCATGATACGGGCAATAGCAACATAGCTGCCAATGAATAGATGATTAATTTCTTCATAGTCATATTATTATTTTAGAAGTTTACCTTGTCGCGCGTAATGACATACTCCGACTCCATGGCAGCTTTCCACCAAGCCTCATCTGCATGCTGGTTGCCGGCACCACTATTGTCGTACCAAGGCATAAACCATGACCAACGTGCACCGGCAGCCCACTGGTCGGCGATGTTGGCAATGCGTCCGCCCTGACCGCCATTGGCATATTCGCTCCATCCACACTCAGAGAGGGTGACAATCTTGTTGCCGTACTTGGTAGAGAGTGTGGCATAGTTATTGGCACATGACGCAGCATCATCGCCATAGAGGTCGCGACCCACGATATCTACATAGGCATCACCAGGATACCAGTTGTCGTCGCCGGTCTGTGAAGTCCATACCCAAATGAGGTTATCAATACCCTCAGCCTTGAGATAGTTGAACATATACTTCCACAGAGCCTTGAAAGCCTCGGCATCAGTACCCCACCAGAACCATCCTCCGGCTGCCTCGTGGAGAGGACGCCACAGAACGGGAATACCTGCATCCTTCAAGAGCTTCAGATAAGCGGCGAGATTAGCAAGGTCGTAGTCAACGAATGCCTTCTCCCATGTGCCTTCCACAGTGGCGTTCTTCAGGTCGAACTCAGTTTCGCCAGGAACGTAGGTATAGTCGGTATTCGGGTTGAGACCAGAGTATGCACTTGCAGCACGCTTGGCGGCAGCGCGTCTCATGGCCTTGGCGGCAGATGCTGTGATAAGTTCTACCTTGGTGATGGTGAGGTCTCTTCCATTTACAACCACACCATTACTCTTCAAGTCGCTTGCGTCAGTAGCAGTGAGAGTAATATCAAAATATGTAGCATCAGCTGCGATGTCAATGCAGTTCCATTCGTTGTTGAATGGCTTAGCTCCTTCAAGTGATACCCATGAACCATTATTGAGCTGAATCTGTGGTCCAGCAATGTTTTGTGTGAATGAAGTCCTGAGTATCATACCCTCAGCAGCAGCAGAGCATTTGTCGGCAGCAATAATCAAAGCATTACCCCAAGAATTACCAAGGTCGTGAGAGCCACTCCATACCTCAATAGCATCGCCGGCGGGAGTGTCGCCACCACCGCCTACTTCAACTGCCTTGCGGGGAACAAGCCAGTGCCAGCCGATGGTTACTATACCGCCATTGTCGCTCCACTCCTTCACTGGGGTGATATCGCTGTAGTTAATCCAGTTTTCACCCTTCACGGATGCCGGCATGTGGATATAGTCATAACCGTTGATGGCGGGATATTTGCCTGTCCACTGATATACCTGCTCGGCACATGTGTTGTTCCAAGCCACGTTGGCCATCATACCCGAGAGCACTCCATTGCCATAGTTGTTCTTGAGATAGCTATAGAGAGCCACAGCCTTGGCAGAAGTAGCCATCACTGGATTGGCATCGATAGGAGGTGCAGCCGTAGTACTGAAGTTGAGAGTAATCTCAGGAGCAGCCACCTTGTTAGGACCATAGATAAGTCCGGCAGGGATGGTGAGAGTGCACTGCGCTCCCTTGGGGGTGCCAGTGGTAGAGATGGTGAGAGTCTTGCTCGCACCATAAACAATAGCCTTGGTCACCTGTCCGCCACCCGTAAGAGTAATCTTGTCGTAGTTGGCGGAAGCAAAACCGATGTTCTTGTCAAATTCGAGTGTTATCACTCGGTCGCCATCGTCAACAACACTGCCCTCAGCTGGGTCGGAGCCTACCAACACAGGAGCATCCACCTGCGGAATAGTGTATTGAGCGTCGGTGTCGTTGCAGGCTGCCAACCCGAGGGTGGCAGCTGCAATGACGAAATATGAAATGAAATACTTTATCTTCATAATTCTAAATTCCTAATTTCTAATTCCTAATTTCTAATTCCTGTATCACGGAAGTATGGTCACTTTCTTAAGAGTCATTCCGTCGCCCTGGATAATCATACCCGTAGAGCTCCAACCATCGCTCTTAGTGCCCTTGAGCCAGTCAATCATATCCTGAGTGAGCACAAGTTCCATCTTCTTGTCATCGGCATTCTCCCAATCGGAAAGAGTTGTCCAAGAACTCCAGTTGCCATCGTTAATCTGAAGCTGACCAGTGCCTGAGGTATAGAAGTATATCACCGACTTGTCGGCCTTGAGCTTCATGTCCTTGATAGCTGGATCCTTGTCGATAAGGATGCGGAAGCGACCAGTGTCATCCCAAGTGATGTTGATAGGCAGAGAGAGATTAACACTCTGGTCGTCCTGACGGACAAGACAATTCTTTAGGTCTTGCTCAAGAGAATTATAGTGGGTTACACTAATCTTGGTGATAACAACACCCTCGCCCTGGAGAATCCAGCAATAACCCCAGTCGTTGTAGGTGGTGAGCTCCTTGAGCATCTGTGCTGTTATGGTGATGTCAAGACATCCGTTTTCAAGACTTGCAATACCTGAGTTGACATTATTGCCATTACCAAAGGTATCGCCGATTGAAGTCTGTCCTTCCCAGTGTCCATTGAAGAACTGTATCTGCCACCAGTCGTTGTATGCAGTGGCATAGAGATGGATTACATCACCTTCGGCAAGTGCTATCTTGGTGAATGCCAAGGCATCCTCACCAGCCGACTGTGTTCCATCGCCAAACTGCCAGTTGATACCCCAACCATTGAGGTCAACGGCGCCAGTCCATATTACGGTGTTCACTTCTGTATTAGGAGTTACATCTATGGTGTAGGTAATCTCGCCATTTGAGGAGATCAGACGTATCTTAGTACCGGCACCACATGTCTCAGGAAGACCGATGATGAGTTTATTGCCCTCGGTGAGCACATACTGCACGGCATTGCCATTGACTTCCACACCTGTGAGTTTGTCACCATTGGCAACTACGAGAGTGACAGCCGAACCAGCCTTCACCTCAACATCCTCGCCAGGGAGTTCCTTGACGTAGCAGAAGGTGGCCTCATTAACTGTAATCTCGGGAGCCTCAACAGTTGTTCCGTTGATGAGATTGAAAGTGGGTGCGCCACTTGCGGCATTCATCGGCACGGTGAGAGTCATGCTATTGCCATCGGCAGAGGCAGACACCTCGGCTGCATCTGAGCCTTCGCCGAAGATGACGCTTGCCACGAGGTCGAGGTCCTTACCCTGAATGGTGAGAGCACCACCGGCAGATACCGGGTTAGGATTATAAGCAGTCACTGTAGGCTTTACAAGAGTGAATGGCACTTCCACACCCTTGCCATTAACCATTCGCAAAACGAGGTTGCCCTCCTGAGCAGAAGCTGGCACGGCGGAAATGACAATCTTGCCGTCATTATAGTTGAACTCGATAGGATCACTCACGTTTGGCATCTCAATAGAAGACACTACATCAAGATCCTTACCGGAGATAGTGAGAGGCTGACCGTTCTTAACCGGTGCAGGAGCTGTGACACATTCTGACGGAGCGACAGTCTCGAGCACACCGACAGGCACATTTACAGATGAACGGCACTCAATGTTGATGTCACCATCGGGAGCCTCAGCCGGCAAAGTGAACGAGAGGCTTGTTCCATCCTCGCTGATAGTGAGGGCATCGCCTTCGATAGAATAAATATAGTTATCCTCGTCGCCGATGTTTATGGCCTTAACGAGCTCGAAGTCCTTACCGGTGATAGTGATGGTTTCGCCTTGCTTGCAGACAATAGAACCAAGAGCATCTGCCTCGCCGCGTGGTGAAGCCAACTTAGACACGGTGGGAGTGCCCACCTCGATAATATCCTCAGACTCAACCTGATTGCAAACCACATTGAGCAGTTGTTCCTCTGAGAGCTTTGTCAGGTCAACATCACATACGGTGACAACTCCTGTGCGGGCTTTGTCGCTAACGGTGATGATGATATTCTCGCGCTCATGAGCAATGAAGTCTTCGCACGACACGGTGTCGCCTTCAAGAATCACGCACTTGGCAAGATGGAGATACTCACCGTCGATAGAGAGATTCTCACCTGGCATGACATCAATCGGAGAAACCTTGTCGATAACCATTCCCTGCTCAAAGAAGAGCTTAGTCTTGGTAACAATCTGCTCGTCGGTCTTGGTGGTGAGGGTGACATAATCCTCACCAATGGCCTCCTGAGGCACCTTTACGTGGATTTCACTCGGTATGCCAGCCTTGATCACTTCATAGTTAGTGATAGGCTCGCAACCCGGCAACTGAATCTTTGCAATCTGGTCGAGGTTACTACCCTTGAACATGATAGTACCGCCATACATCACGGGATTGGGACCCCACACGTTGAGCTGCACACCCTGCTTATACTGATTGGTGTCGAGATCGTCCTCGCTGCACGCTGTCAGCGACAGCCCTATGAGGGCCATCACCAACAGGGTGAATATACTATTTAATTTTTTCATATTTCAATATTTCAATATTTCCATTATTCAATATTTCAATCTCACTTGTTCGGCACCACGCGGATGTTGTCAATCTTGATTACAGGATGACACTCTGTTCCGTTGACACCACCACTAACGACGAAGATGGTCAAGCTGGCGAAATCCTCGGGAGTGAACGACGGATTAACAGATGTTCCATCGAAGTTATAGGTGAATGCCGACTTGATGGGCAGCGATACAGTTACCCACTCGCCTCCAGTGTCGTAAGAACCGGTTTCGGTCCAAGGACGATAGAGGGCGCGAGGCAGGTCATAACCGCCATCAGCCTTGGTGCGGAAGTAGTTGTTGTTGCAACCGCCGAGGGTGTTGCCGTAGATGTCGCTCACGCCAGTGGCACCATAGCTTACCTTGTCAACGCCCGCAAAGATAATCTGCATTGCTCCAGCTGCCCAAGGATAGTCTTTCGGTATATACATCTCAAACTTGAGACTCATGTTCTGCCAATTGGTGAAGTCAACGAGATCGTTGAGGCGACGACCATCGACAGCTGTGTAGGTTTCGGGATCCTCCCAGTTGCCTGGCCAGTACTCAAACGAGAAGTTGCCATCGTCCCAACCACCGTCTTCGCTCATAGTGGCAGAGCCGTCACCGAGCTGAACATAGTTGCCTGTGATAGAGAATTCATCGCTCTTGATGTCGCGGGCATGCCAACCATGGTTGCCAAGACCTGTGCGACCGTCGAAGTCGAAGAGCATACCGCGGGTGTCGCGATACTGGAAGGCTGTTTCGGATGTACCGTAAATAGACCCTACCATGATTGTTCCCTCTGCCGCATTCTCAGGAATTGTGAATGTCACAGATGTGAAGTCGGAGGCAATGCTCATTGTCGAGTGGTCAACAGGAGCTGGATTGCCATTGGCATCCTCGAAGACAATCTGCAGCGGTGTGCCGGGATCGTCGATGATATACTTACCATAGAGTGTCACCTTAGAGCCTGGCTCGGCATACTCGTTGGACATGGAGTTGATTTCTGGTGCTGAGATTATCACCTTGAAGTCGTAGGCTACAGTGTCCTTGGCCTGGGTAATCATATAAATCTTATTGGTCACCTCTCCGGGAACATCCTTGGGGACATCCACGATGAGGGTGTTGTCGGTAATATAGCTGTTGTTGAGCACAGCCTTCTTGTCGTTGAAGTAAAGCTCATACACACTACGCAGGTTTTCGCCGACAAGACACAGGGTTGACTGAGGCGAAGCACTTGTCACAAGTTCACCGTTGGTGTAGTGCATGTCCTCGGCATCGTTGTTGCCCTTCACCTCAGAACTGAGGCAACGGATATAATTGATGGTGGGAGTTCCGCCAGCCACCTCATACTTGTCGGGCTCGTCCTCGCAAGAGGTGAATACCGACATGCCCATCAAGGCGGCAACAGTCAGGAACAATCCTTTCTTATATTTATTTATAATGTTCATAATCTTCAATATTTCTATTTTTCAATCTTTCAATCTTTCAATATCCATAAGTAGCTCTTACGTCAACATGTTCGCCGTTGACATCCGAACCCAAGTTGGGGTTATAGAGCACATCCTCAGCAGTCATCGGGAGGAAGAAATAGTTCTTACCGCTTTCGGGGTCTTTCTTCATCATCGACATCACGTTGGGAGCAGAAGTCTGAATGTCATAGCCAACACTCGAGGTGATAACCCAACTGCCACTGCTCTGATAGTTCTTATATACATCGTCGAGTCCCCAGATGGCATTGCGCTTCTGGGCTGTCAGCTCGCTGACACAGAAGTCGGGGTCATAATATGACACTCTCACATAGTCATACCAGCGGTCGCCTTCCATGGCAAACTCCAAGCGGCGCTCCTTCCAGATGTCATTCCATGACACCTCGTTAGGACGTGAAGCGGTAGGAATGGCACGATGGCGAACGGCATAGAAAGCGTCAATCACGTCAGGGTCGCTACTTGTTGTGCGGCTTGCACCGAGCTTTGCCTCTGCATATATAAGATAGATGTCGGAGAGGCGAAGTATATGAGTGGCAAGGGCATTGGCCATTCGTCCGGGAGATGAACCGAGAGCCGCCACATGGTCATTGGTGTTTCCATAAAGGTGCTTAACGCTGTTAGAACCTGTTGCGCTCTGCAATGATCCTGTTGCCGACGGATTATAGTCCTTGTTATAGATGAAGTCGAGATATTTGAAACCGCCATGGTCAGCCCACAGATGGTCGTAGGTGTAACCCGGGAGCATCATCGTGGCCTTGCAACGTGTATCTACATTGTTTATCCAACTGTCGGGCATATTCTCGATGAGCTTAACACCGAATGCCTCCTGAAGGTCAACGCTCATACCGTTCCATCCACCCCAGCAGTCACCGAACTCGTCCATACCCTCGATGGCAAGGTCGCTCTGCAAGGTGTTCTGCGAAGTCCACTGCGAACCAACTGTCCAGCGCCAAGCAATTAGGCTTTCCTCACTCTTGTTGTTCTGGAGTGTGAACACATCCTGATAGCTATCAAGCAGTTTGCGACCGGAGTTGTCGATGACATCCTTTGCGTATTTTGCGGCATTGTCAAGGTCGGAGGCATTAAGCGTACCGCTCACTCCAGCCTTGGTGAGATAAACCTTTGCAAGCAGTGCCTCGGCGCAATAGCGATCTATGCGACCTGCTGAGGCTGACGGCTGGAGCAATTCGATAGCCTTCTCAAGGGTCATGATGATATACTCATATACATCAGAACGTGCCACCTTCTTGGCTGAGTTGTATGAACCAGAACCGAGTTCGGCAGAGGTGTCATGAATAATTGGCACATCACCGAATGAACGTACAAGGAAGAAATACGCCATGGCCTTCCATGTCAGACATTCGCCCATGCACTGGTTTTTCACTGTCTCCGAGGCATTTGCGCCTTTCAGACTGTTATATACAGTGTTGGCATGACCGACAACAGCCCACAGTGACGATGACATGTTCTTGAGGTCCTCATCAGATCCATTTACAGTGAATGTCTGGTATGGACTTGCACTCCAGTAGTAGTTGCCCGAAAGCACCTCGCCCACCTTGATGAATCCGCGTTGGAAGTCATACCATGGTGAGTTGTACAGATAGTTGACGCCGGCATAGCACTGGTCGTCGCTCTGATAATAGTTGTCCACGTTGTAGGCATCCTCAGCCGGTTTGTCGAGGAAGTCTCCGCACGATGTTGCAGTGAGCGACATGAGTGTGGCAACTGCGATATATTTTATTGATGATATTTTCATATTCTTGAGTATTTAGCTTGTTAGAATGATACATTCAGACCGAAGGAATAGGTTGTCGGCGACGGATAGCGTCCGTTGTCGAGACCCATAACGTTGGCTCCGGCGGTGCTGACACCGATTTCGGGATCATAACCGGTATAGTCGGTGATAGTGAAGAGATTCTGTATGTTGGCATACAGGCGAAGGCTTTCCAATCCCCACTTGCTGATAATCTTCTTCGGGAAGGTATATCCGAAGGTGAGGTTCTTCAGACGCAGATAGGAGCCGTTCTCGATATAACGGTCGCTGATGCGGTCGTTGTCATTCGGGTCGCTGATAGATGCACGCGGGAGTGTTGCGTTGGGGTTGGCAAGCTGCACATTGCTGATGTCGTCATACCAATGATAGATAAGCACTCCGTCGCCACGGTCAACACCGGCGGTATAGTCCTTGTTGGGGTCGATCGGAACAAGCACAGCCCTGTCGTTTACGTCCGTGAGCTGGTTGGTCCAGGTAGAATTCATGTGCGAGAGCTTCATCTTCATATAGTTCATGACCTTGTTGCCATAAGAACCGTTGATGAATACCGACAGGTCGAAGTTCTTGTAACGGAAGGTGTTGGTCCATCCGAATGTGAACTTAGGCAGCGGCGAACCGATGTTGGTGCGGTCGTTCTCGTTGATAACGCCATCACCATTGAGGTCCTTATACTTGATGTCGCCAACAAATACTGTTGAGCTCTTTGAGAACACACCGTTAGAGGGATATTTCTCAGGCTTTGCAGATGTCTCGATGTCCTCAAGACTGGTGTAGATACCATCGCATACATATCCATAGAAGTTGAAGAGGCTTTCGCCTTCCTTGGTGAGAGAAACCACGTCAGTCCACTGTCCGTAACCGATAATCTGTGCGGTTGACGAACCGTCGCTGAGGCTGACGAGTTTGTTCTTGTTGAATGAGATCTGGAAGTCGCTGTCCCACTCAAACTTGCCTACGAGAGGACGGGTGTTGAGAGAGATTTCCACACCTGAGTTGCGAATTGTACCATAGTTTCCGTAAGGAGCGGCAAGGGCGGAAGAGCCGTTTCCGCTTGTTCCCATGTATGAAGGCAACTGTAGCTGCATGAGCATGTCCTTTGACTCCTTGCGATACCAGTCAACTGTGAGGTTGATGCGGTCGTTGAGGAATCCGAGGTCAAGACCCACGTTCCACTGCTCCTGACTCTCCCAGCGAATACTGGTGTTGGCAATCTGTGCAGGTCGATAGCTTGTGCCAAGGTCGGTCTCCATAATTGAGAGTGGAGAGCCCCACTTGTAACCACCGATGTTGGCATTACCGGTCTGTCCCCAACCGATACGCAACTTACCATTGCTGATGATGTTCTGCAGAGACTTCATGAATTCCTCTTCGGTGAATCGCCATGAAGCGGCAAAAGAGTGGAATCCTGCCCAACGGTTCTCAGGACCGAAGTTCGAGCTACCGTCGCGACGATATGTATAGGTTGCGTTGTAACGGCTGTCATAGCTGTAAGTCCAACGGGTGAAGAACGAAGCCATGGAAGAGCTGCCGAATCCGTGTCCTATCTGAGGTGTACCACCACCGAGAGCGGGATTATGTACCTCATCAGAAGGCAGACCGGTGTTGAATATTGATGTATATTCATATCTTGACTCCCAGCACTCCTGTCCGAGCATGGCAGTAACGTTGTGCTTGCCAAACGAGCGGTTGTAGGTGATGTAGTTCTTGAGCTGCCAGAATGTGCTCTTGTTGTTCTGTATGCGGCTTTCGTTACTGTTGCGGTTCCATGTTCCAAGGCTTACCATCGGCGAATAGGTTTCACCCTTGCTCCAGTTGAGGTCGAAACCGAGTTCAGTATGCCATACGAGGTTCTTGATGGGAGTAACCTCGAAGAAGATGTTTCCGTTGAGTTTCTGGCGGTTGAGCAGGATTTCATCCATCATAGCCATAGCGATTGGGTTGGGGTTGGTGAATCCTTCCTGCGATACCGATGAATAGCTGCCATCTACATTATAAATAGGTATAGACGGAGGTGTTGTAAGAGAGTAGTTGATAAGACCCTCGTCAGAGTCAGCCAACTTAAGGTTGTCGTTGGTGTTAGAGTAAGATGCGTTGATACCCATCTTCAGCCATTTCTTCAACTGGGCGTCGAGATTGACACGGAATGAAAGACGATCGAACTCAGAACCGATAATCGTTCCTTCCTGATTCATATACGAACCGCTGACATAATACTGCACCTTGTCGGTACCGCCCTGTGCGCTCACCTGATGAGAGTGCTGTATGGCTGTCTGGAAGATGGCATCCTGCCAGTTGGTTCCCTTGCCGAGAATAGAAAGGTCGGAGAGAGAGGGCGACTGTGTTGTCTCACCATAGTTGACGAAGTCGCCAACGTATGAAGCGTAGTCGCGCAGGTTGAGCATATCGAGACGCTTGGTCTGACGGTTAACAGCCACCATGCCATTATAAGTGAATTTGGCCTCACCAGCCTTACCACGCTTTGTGGTGATGAGCACAACACCATTGGCGCCCTGGGCACCATAGATGGCGGTGGCGGAGGCATCCTTCAGGATTTCCATGCTTACGATGTCGGCAGGGTCGATAGTTGATAAGGGAGAGATGGTGGAGTTGGTACCATTACCAAGAGCATCTCCCAAACCATAGTCGGCGCCACTCTTGCCCTGCGACTGCACAATCACTCCGTCAATCACATACAGAGGGTCGGCATTGGCGTTGATGGTGGCAGTACCACGCACGCGGATTGCAGAACTCGAACCAGGAGCTCCTGATGTCTGTACGGCTGACACACCAGATACTCGCCCCTGGAACGACTGGTCGAGAGAGGTGATGACCGAGCCTTTAATCTTATCTTCGCTCATTGTGGCAGACGCGCCGGAGATGTCACTCTTCTTCATCGTACCGTATCCGACAACAACCACTTCGTCAAGCAGTTTCTTGTCTTCTTCAAGCATAATGCTAAGTGAGGTCTGAGTGCCCACCTTCACCTCCTTTGTGATATATCCTATGTAGGACACTACGAGGGTGGCACCCGGATTGACCGAGAGGGTAAACTTACCGTCAAAGTCGGTGGCGACACCTGTATTGGTGCCCTTGACCTTGATACTTGCACCGATAACTGGTCCCATGGCATCTTGAACGACACCTGAGATTTTCTTGCTCTGCTGTACTGCCGGAGGCGTTGACAGCCCAGGCAAGGCAGAAGCCTGTGGAGTATAGCTCATAAGCATTAGCGAGCATACTCCAGCGAGAATGGATTGTTTCTTGCAATTTTGATTCATACTGTTAAATTATTGTCGTTATTTTACTATTATTAAAATGTTATTATAAGGTTATTTATTGATATTAATCAAATTTCGGGTGCAAAGTTAAGCATAATATTTGATATTTATCCGCATTATTTTACCAAATATTGATACTATTTTGCTAAAGTAATGAAAATACCCCCTTTTTTACTTTTTTGCCTTATTTTTAAGTGTAATTATTACAATATTAAGACATTCATGTGAAAACATGTTGTTTTTGTATATGAAAAGTAGATGAATTAACACAAAATCACACTCATTTTATGCTAAGAAAGGCAAAACAAACCTCAATATTAACGATTTTTTAGTGTATTTGTATGAATA
>JBJEAY010000316.1:0-2293 GCA_051869575.1 Prevotella sp.
ATTTCGAGGGATAGTTCTTTTGCTTAATCTGATTGATTGCGGTATCTGAGGATTGGTCGTATTTAAGCTCTATGACAAGGGCTGGTTTAGAGACATTGCGACGAGGTATCATAACGAGGTCGGCATAACCCTTACCTGTGGCATACTCACGATGAATGACATAATCATTCTTTGCCCATATAAAGGCGATGGAAAGCACACATGCAAGAGAGTTCTCGTCATTGTAGGATAGAATACTCGTATTCTCATCATGAGCCTTATCTACTCCTTTAGCCACGGCTTGTTCATTGCCTGATATAGTGGCTTCAAGCAGACTCTGTGAAGCGGTAAGTGTTTCCACCAGACGAGTCCACGAAGTGTCTTCAACCGCATTCAGAAATTGCTCGCCTACCTCCTTGTTCGGAATAAAGCATTTGCCAGTATCACCGTCGTATGCCAAATATCCGAGATGTATCAACACCGTCAGGACATCATTTTTGCTGTTGACTATTCGCATGTCGTTCTGGAACTTAAGGGTGTTGACATACACATGCTCGCCTGACAACATCCTGATGATGTCATCCTTCAGCCCGTCGAAATTCATCTGTATATATGTCTTGACCGAATCGTAGGCACCTGTGGTTGACCAATAGCTTTTGCAAACGCCACGTTGCAAAGCTTTCATCACTGAGTAGGGGTTGTAGATGGATTTCTCATTGCCTATTTTGTATCCGTCATACCACTGCTTGAGATCTTCAATTGAGACATTATGTCGCTTTGCCAACATGCTAACCTCCTCTTCGGTAAATCCATAGCAGGAGGCGAGATAGGCGGGGTCGATCATCGAATATTCATTGAAGTTGTTCAACGCCGACTCCGTATTGTATCGCTTGATGGGCAATATACCCGTGAGGTATGCTCCTGCAAAGACTGTATCAGAGCCGGAACCCTTGAATAGACGGCGAAGCAAATCCACGTATGCCGTCGTCACAGATTCGTCGTTGCCCATTTCGCGCAGAATGGCATCCCACTCGTCAATAATCATCACAAAGCGGTCGCCGGTGCTATCGCTGATGCCATAAAGCACATCCATAAGGTCGTCGTCATCCTCCACACTGATTTGAGGGAACGCATCCTGTATGTCTTTAATAACTCGGTCTTGAATCTTATTAACGATGTCCTTGTCATTACGGTATTTAGTGGTAAAATCGGTCATATCAATGCTGATGACGTAGTACTTGTTCAGATACTTCTCAAACGATACATCCTTTTCTGCTTCCAATCCCCGGAAAAGCTCACGCGAATCGCACGACTTGTCGTAATAGGCGCACAACATCTTTGCCGCCATCGACTTGCCAAACCTCCGGCAGCGTGTCACGCAGCTATAGCGGTTCTCGGAGTTGAGCGTGCCGTTTATTAGCGGTATAAGCGATGACTTGTCAACATATTCATGTGAGACGATGTCGCGGAATGAATTATTGCCTTTGTTGATGTATTTACCCATAATTAAGTCATGCTGCAGGAGAGATATGCCCACAACCACTTGCAAAATTACGAATTTTTTTTCTATCATCCAAATTTTAATTCGCGAGCTTTCACACATTTACGACAATTTAACCAAAGTTAATGCCTAAGTCTCTTCGGTCTTTCAGGACTTTTCACGTCATTTTGGGTATGAAAAACAGGAATTATTCCGATTGCAGGCAAAAAGCAAGCCCTCCCGTGCCATTGAGGTCAGGAGGGCTTTTTGATGAGATTTTTGTAGTTGTCAACACCGAGGAATGTGGCGCAAAGCAGCAGGAACTGAGCTACGAGCAGCAAGACGGAGTGGTCGATGTAGCCTGCGGGTGGCAGCAGCAGAGCCACTGCCGAGAGTATTACCGCCACCACCCATGAGGCCAAGGCAAGTCGGGTTTTCATTGGTTAGTCAATGAATGGCTCGACTCACGATTGTCACTCGTAGTAATCCTCGCCGTCGGTGTCAGAGCCACTGCCACTGCCGCTGTCGGAGCCACTGCCGCTGTCGGAACCGCTGCCGCTGTCGGAGCCGCTGCCGCCGGTGTTGTCAACGGGCGGAGTGTCGGTAGGCTGGTCGGGGTTCTCAGGCTGGGTGATGTCCACCACGTTCTGTCCTGCCTTGATGGCCTTGAGCAGTGCAGCCTGTGCATTGCGGCTTGCCACGAGGTTGAACTCTGCGTCGGCGAGCAAGCTCTTGAACTCCATTCCGGGATCCCATACGACGTTCACTCCGGTGATGTTCTGCGCCGTAAACTTGTCGGCAGTGTCGGCACCCTTAGAGGTGAGGTTGATTGAG
>JBJEAY010000317.1:0-2292 GCA_051869575.1 Prevotella sp.
GGATTAGTTTATTCAAGTCCTGACCTCAAGCTCGCACAAGCTCACACTGTGACAACATCATCTGACGCAAAGGGTGCTGCCACATTGGTCTTGCCTTTTGAATCTTCAATTCCAGAGGGTGTTACAGCATACACACTAAATAATGTTGATAATAACGTCATTAACACAACAAAGGTCGAGACTACACTTTCTGCTGATAAACCGGTTCTCATCAATACTAAAGCGGAAGGCGGTAATTATAAATTTATAGCAAAGACTGCTCTCGCCGGTAATGAGGTAACTGGCTCTGGTACACCTACTTCAGGACTCTTGACAGGAGTATATGCAGAAACAACAGTACCAAGTGACAGTTATATTCTTGCAAAAGGAGGAAGCGGGGTCGGTTTCTACAAGAGCAAAGGTTCAAGTAAAGTAACAGCTAATCACGCCTACCTCACAATCCCCTCATCATCTTCGTCAGCTACACGAGCATTCTTTAGCATAAGATTCGACGACAATGGCACCACTGCCATAAAGGGAATAGATGTTGAGGAGAACAAGAGCGAGAATGGAACATATAACCTCAATGGTGTGCGCATGCAGAACACCAACAAGAAGGGACTGTATATCAAGAACGGGAAAGTGTTTATTAATCAATAATTATTAACTCTAAATATTTAAGACATGAAAAAGAAGTATATCACACCAGAATGTAACGTGATTGAAATTGAAGTGAAGCAGCAACTGCTTGCAGGTAGCGGAGTGGAAGGCGCAAGTATCTATGGTGAAACTGATCAAGAATACGGTTTTTAAAATAAATAAATATGAATAGAATGAGAAGACTTTACTTAATGTCGATTATGCTGCTCATCAGCATAATCACAATGTGGGCGGATGGAGTCACTGCCATAACGCCAATACAGGAAGTTTGCTTCCGCACTAATGGCTCAAACGATGCCTGGAATAGCGATTATCCTAAAGCCGCTGCAGACAATACCTCATTTGAAGTAAACTATGGCAAGGGACTTTGGGTGATGTTGCAATATCAAGTTAGCAACCTTGAAGAAGCAACAAGCCTAAAGATAACACTCACAGCCAACACAGAAGGAACGGGAAATACTATTTCGCTCGTATCTGCTTGGCTATATAGCGGTGATTGGTCGAAAGAATCTGAAGCTGCAGCTCTTGCAAGTGAAGTGACAGAGGCAGTAGGTATCGCTCCAAACCAGACAGAGGGAGAATCAACAAAGACACCTCTTGCAACCTCTCCCGACCCAGCAGGATATTCTCCTGACAATATGCGCCGCACCCGCACCATCACTATCGATGGCGAGGCGCTACAGGCTGTAAAGAACGCAGCAGTTGACGGAAAGTTCACCATTATTCTTACCGACAACAAGCTCGTGGGCAACAACTCAAGAAAGTTCTGCTCTACAAACGATGGTAATACAGAGGACTACCAGCTAAAGACAGAGGTAGTAGTGGAAACGCCTACCGCTGTGCTCAACGGCATAGGATATTCATCACTCCAGGATGCCATTGCGGCTGCTTCCACTATCGACAACGCCGAGGCTGAGGCAGCTGTAATCACCCTCAACAAGAGTATTGAACTGGCAGAGCGACTCAACATTGAGAGCAAGAATATCACAGTGAAAGCCGCTGCAGCCGGAGTCAAGATAGCTCGCACCAGCGGATATAAAAAACTCGTGTTCCTGCCTAAGGACGCCTTGGCAACAATCACCCTCGAAGGCATAATCCTCGACGGACAGGGCATTGAGGCCGAAACAGCATTCATCGAAAGCAGCAATGGAAAGACTGTGCTGAAGGATGTGACATTCAGCAACTGCATATCTACAGGCTACCAAGGCAGCACAATAGCCAACAAGACCAAAGGAACCGTGGTGCTGGAGAATGTAGCGTTCGAGAACTGTAGCATCACTGGCGAAAATGCCGCACGCGGAATCTTCTTCATCGGAACTAACGGTGTGACACTCAAGGGCAACAATACATTCACTAACTGCCCCACAGCTCTGTATATCGAAAACAAATACACCATCAACGCCACAGAAGCCACCCACACCAATCCTATCAGTGTGATTATCGAGGAAGACAAGCGCACAATAGGCAGCTTCGTCATTGGAGGCAAGACTGACATGTTCACAGTGTCAAGCTCTAAGTTCTATCTCTCGCAGCAGGGCAACGACATCTATCTCATGCCCGCTCCCACTGCCGCCTCTATCTCTCACCCCGCCATGCTCCACAGCCAAACCGACATCGACAGGGTGAAAGGAAGTCTCGACAGCTATCCTATCA
>JBJEAY010000318.1:0-12567 GCA_051869575.1 Prevotella sp.
ACCTTTACCTTGTCGCCAGGAAGGATCTTAATATAATGCATTCTCATCTTACCGGATATATGGGCGATGATCTGCACTCCATTCTCCAGTTCTACGCGGAACATCGCATTCGAGAGCGACTCAACGATTGTTCCGTCCTGTTCAATAGCGGATTGTTTTGCCATATTCTAAATATTTCCTTCTAAACTTTCAATTTCTGCAAACGATGATAGTATATCAGCTTTACCCTTACGGATAGCTATGGTATGCTCGAAATGAGCAGCCGGCTTACCGTCGATGGTGCGTATTGACCACTTGTCGGGTAGTAACCCTATCTTGCGGTCGCCCATAGTAATCATTGGTTCTATAGCCATACACATTCCTGACTTAAGCATCTTGCCGTTACCACGGCGTCCGTAGTTGGGAATGGTGGGCTCCTCGTGCATTTCTCTGCCGATACCATGACCTGTCAGTTCCCTGACAACGCCATATCCGTTATTCTCGCAATAGCTTTGCACGGCATAACCAATGTCACCAATGTGATTGCCTGCCACGGCGGCCTCTATACCCTTATAGAGTGACTCCTTGGTTGTGCGAAGAAGTTTTTTCACCTCTTCACTAACCTCACCTACACAGAACGTGTAGCAGGAATCGCCGTTATAGCCATTCAGAAGCGTGCCGCAATCTATCGAAATGATGTCGCCATCCTTAAGAATGGTCTTGTCGTCTGGGACACCGTGCACAACGATTTCGTTGACCGAGGTGCAGATACTTGCGGGAAACGGTCCTCCATAAGGATTAGGGAAACCCTTGAAAGTCGGAACGGCGCCATTATCTCTAATGAACTCCTCAGCCAACTTGTCCAAATGGAGGGTCGTTACTCCTGGTTTGATATTTCTTGCCAACAACGCGAGTGTCTTACCTACAAGTAGGTTTGCCTCGCGCATCAGCTCAATTTCATCTTCAGTCTTCAGAAATATACTCATTCTTCTCAGAATGTTAATATGCCGCTACTCCTCCACGGCCGTGAACACGACCGGAATTAAGCAGACCGTCGTAGTGACGCATCATAAGATGACTCTCTATCTGCTGCAACGTGTCGAGCACAACACCAATGAGAATCAACAATGATGTTCCTCCAAAGAACTGTGAAAAAGCATCTTGAACATTGAGTGTTCCAGCCAATGCAGGCATAATGGCGATGAAAGCGATGAACAGTGATCCAGGGAGAGTAATGC
Organism: Prevotella sp.; assembly: GCA_051869575.1. Lineage (GTDB taxonomy): Bacteria > Bacteroidota > Bacteroidia > Bacteroidales > Bacteroidaceae > Prevotella. The sequence goes on from JBJEAY010000318.1 coordinate 1,218, forward strand.
GCGACATGACAGTGTCGATATACTCGGCAGTGTCCTTGCCAGGCTTAACTCCGGGGATGAAACCATTGTTGCGCTTCATGTCCTCAGCCATCTGGGTGGGATTCAATGTTATAGCAGTATAGAAATAGGTGAATGCGATAATCAGCAATGCAAACACGATGTTGTAGAGGAAACTACGATGATCCATCAATGAATGCAGGAACCAACTTGAATTCTCAGGGGATGAGTACTGCACGATTGTCAACGGAATGAACATCAATGCCTGGGCAAAGATGATTGGCATCACGTTGGCTGCGAACAGCTTCAGTGGGATATACTGACGTGCACCGCCATACTGCTTGTTGCCTACTAAACGCTTAGCATACTGTACAGGTATCTTGCGGACACCCTGTACCAAAACAATAGATGCGCAAACAACTGCATAGAGAATGATAATCTCAACAAGGAACATCACAAGACCACCACCGGTGATGGCGGTGAATCGTGAACCAACCTCCTGGATAAATGCCTGGGGAAGGCGTGCGATGATACCAAGCATAATGATAAGAGAGATACCATTACCTATACCCTTATCTGTAATGCGCTCACCCAACCAAAGGATGAACATACTTCCTGCTGCAAGGATGATAGTGGCGGGCACAAGGAATACCGACCATGAAATGCCAGTGGCAAGTGCGCCTGCCGCCTGCATCTTAAGGTTGAGCAGGTAACTCGGGGCCTGGAACAGCAGAATTGCCACTGTCAGCCACCGAGTGTACATGCTTATCTTTTTGCGTCCGCTTTCGCCCTCACGCTGCATCTTCTGGAAATAAGGCACAGCTACAGCGAGAAGCTGCATAACGATAGAAGCCGAGATGTAAGGCATGATTCCAAGTGCGAAGATTGACGCATTGGAAAATGCTCCACCAGAGAACATGTCAAGGAGCGACATCAGACCGCCCTGTGTCTGTGACTGCAGTTTGTCCAACATGGCAGGGTTGATGCCCGGAAGCACAACGAACGAGCCGAAACGGTAAATTGCTGCGAACAGAAGAGTGATGAGGATACGTGTACGAAGATCCTCAATCTTCCAAATGTTCTTTAGTGTCTCTATAAACTTCTTCATTATCTTTAGATTATTGTTGCGTTACCACCTACTGCTTTAATTGCTTCCTCTGCACTCTTAGAGAATGCATTGGCTTCAACGTCAACCTTTGCCTTGAGCTCACCGTTGCCAAGAACCTTTACAAGCTCCTTGCCGTTGGTAAGACCAGCTGCAACCAACTCAGCTATTCCAATCTTTGCGAGGCTCTTCTCCTCAGCAAGCTTCTGAATAGTGGAAAGGTTTACTGCAAAATATTCCTTGTGGTTGATATTCTTGAAACCAGACTTCGGAACACGACGCTGGAGAGGCATCTGACCACCTTCGAAACCAATCTTTTTCTTATAGCCAGATCTTGCCTTGGCACCCTTATGACCACGGGTAGAAGTACCACCGAGACCCGAACCTGGGCCACGGCCAATTCTGCGCTGTGAATGGGTTGAACCCTCGGCTGGCTTTAATGTATGAAGTTTCATAATCGAATCTGTTTTTATAAGTTCTATAAATTAGTCAATAACCGTTACTAAGTGGTGAACCTTGCGAATCATGCCGCGGATAACGGGATTATCTTCCTTCTCGACTACCTGAGAAATCTTGTGAAGGCCAAGAGCCTGAAGAGTTCTCTTCTGATCTATAGGAGCACCAATCTTACTTTTAATCTGCTTGATCTTAATTGTTGCCATAATTATATCTCCTTATCCTCTAAACACTTTGTCCATACTTACGCCGCGAGTACCGGCAATTGTATATGCATCACGAAGTTCGCTCAGAGCCACAATTGTAGCCTTAACGAGGTTGTGGGGGTTGGAAGAACCCTTTGACTTAGAAAGGATATCCTTTACACCTACACTCTCAAGAACGGCACGCATAGCACCACCGGCTACAAGTCCTGTACCAGGAGCGGCAGGCTTGAGGAATACATTGGCACCGCCAAAGCGAGCCTCTACCTCATGAGGTATAGTTCCCTTGAGCACGGGCACCTTAACCAGATTCTTCTTGGCAGCTTCAACGCCCTTGGCGATAGCTGCTGTCACTTCACCAGCCTTGCCGAGACCCCAGCCAATAACACCGTTGCCGTCGCCGACAACAACAATGGCTGCGAATGTAAAGGTGCGACCTCCCTTTGTTACCTTGGTAACACGGTTAATAGCAACCAATCTGTCTTTCAACTCAACGTCACTGTTTATTCTAACTTTATTCATTGCCATAATCGTTTAAAAATTAAGTCCACCTTTACGAGCTGCATCTGCCAGAGACTTAACGCGACCATGATAGAGATAACCGTTACGGTCAAACACTACAGAGGTTACGCCAGCTTCAAGAGCCTTCTTTGCAACGAGTTCACCGACCTTCTCAGCCTGCTGAATCTTAGGCATAGCCTCAAGACCCAGAGAAGAGGCGGAAGCAAGAGTCTTGCCTTCCAGGTCATTAATTACCTGAGCGTAGATCTGCTTGTTGCTGCGGAAAACGCTCATACGTGGACGCTCGGCTGTGCCGAATACGTTCTTACGAATTCTATATTTAATCTTAATTCGTCTTTCTACTTTCTTTGTTGTCATAATCTTAATGTTTTAAAATTACTTAGCTGAAGCTGACTTACCAGACTTTCTGCGAATAACCTCGCCCTGGAACAAGATACCCTTGCCCTTATAAGGCTCCGGCTTACGGAAAGAACGAATCTTGGCACAGATGAGGCCGAGCAACGCCTTGTCGCAAGTCTCAAGAGTGATTATAGGATTCTGGTTACGTTCTGACTTAGTCTCTACCTTCACTTCCTTTGGAAGCTGAATGAAGATCGGGTGTGTATAACCAAGGGTGAATTCAATCAGGTTGCCCTGGTTAGATACACGATAACCGACACCAACAAGCTCGAGCACCTTCTTGTATCCCTCGCTCACACCAACAACCATATTGTTGACAAGTGAACGATAAAGACCATGGAATGCCTGCTTCTGCTTGATGTTTACAGGACTATTCTCGTCAATCTCAAACGTTATTTGTCCATCAGCTATCTTGACGATAATTGAAGAATCTACCTTCTGTGAGAGTTCACCCTTGGGACCCTTCACGGTAACAACACCGTCGGCACCCTGGGCAACTGTTACACCTGCGGGGATTGCAATTGGTAATTTACCTATTCTTGACATATTCTATCCTCCCAAAATTAATAAACGTAGCAAAGAACCTCACCACCAATCTTCAGTGTAGAAGCTTCCTTGTCTGTCATTACACCTTTGGATGTAGATAAGATTGCAATACCTAATCCGTTAATAACTCTCGGCATGTCCTTGTAACCAGTGTACTTGCGAAGACCTGGTGTGGACACTCTCTTAAGGCACTTGATGGCATTCTCCTTAGTGGAAGGATTCCACTTCAAAGCCACCTTGATAGTTCCCTGGGGGCCATCCTCGATGAACTTGTAGTTGAGGATGTATCCCTTCTCGAAGAGGATCTTGGTGATTTCCTTCTTCAAGTTTGAAGCTGGTACTTCAACAACACGGTGATGAGCCATGATTGCGTTTCTCAACCTCGTCAGATAATCTGCTATTGGATCTGTCATAAAATAAATTGTTTAATTAATCGGGCCGACCCCGACAATATTAAAAAATAAAAATATCTTCTCTCTGGAGATTACCAGCTGGCCTTCTTTACTCCAGGAATCAGACCGTTAGATGCCATCTCACGGAACTGGATTCTGGAAAGACCGAACTGACGCATGTATCCTCTTGGACGACCCGTAATCTTGCAGCGGTTGTGCAGGCGGATAGGATTAGCGTTCCTTGGGATGCTCTGCAACTTGCGAGCTGCCTCGTAAGCTTCTGCAGGATCCTCGGCTGTTGCGATAATCTTCTTGAGCGCCGCACGCTTCTCTGCGTAACGGGCAACCAGCTTGGCGCGCTTTACCTCGCGGGCCTTCATTGATTCTTTTGCCATATCTATTAATCGTTTTTAGCGTTCTTAAACGGCAGACCGAATGCCTTCAGAAGAGCATATCCCTCCTCGTCAGTCTTGGCTGTAGTGACGAAGGTGATGTTCATACCCTGTATGCGGTCCACTGAATCGATATTAATCTCAGGGAAGATGATCTGCTCCTGAACACCGAGGGTGTAGTTGCCACGACCATCAAACTTGCTCTCAATACCCTTGAAGTCACGAATACGAGGAAGAGCAATGCGAACGAGCTTCTCAAGGAACTCATACATACGCTCACGACGGAGTGTAACCATCACGCCGATAGGCATCTTCTTACGAAGCTTGAAGTTGGCGATGTCCTTACGAGAATATGTTGCAACTGCCTTCTGACCTGTGATGGCAGAAATCTCGTTGATAGCTACATCGATAATCTTCTTGTCCTGGGTTGCATCACCCAGACCCTGGTTAACTACGATCTTCTTGAGTACAGGAACCTGCATCTTAGAGCTGTAGTTGAACTGCTTCTCCAATGCGGGAGCAATCTGCTCTGCATATTGTTTCTTAAGCTGTGCTGTATTCATTACTTAATTTCCTCCCCTGACTTTTTAGCGACGCGCACCTTCTTGCCGTCGTCGGTTTTCTTAATAGCAACACGTGTAGGCTCGCCTGTTTTAGGATCAACCAAAGCGAGGTTTGAAATGTGAATAGGCGCTTCCTGCTTAACGATGCCACCCTGAGGATTCTTTGCAGAAGGCTTGGTGCTCTTTGACACCATGTTGACACCCTCTACAATGGCACGCTGCTCTTTCACAAGAACCTTCAGCACCTTGTGAGGTGCAGGATACTTGCCATTCTGGTTCTTCTTGTCCTTGCTGTTACCAGCGAGAACAAGAACCATGTCGTCTTTCTTTATCTTTAACTTTGTCATTTTCTTAATTCTTTTTTAATATTAAAGAACCTCAGGTGCCAGAGACACGACCTTCATGTTAACGGCACGCAGTTCACGCGCAACCGGACCGAAGATACGGCTTCCACGAAGCTCACCAGCATTGTTCAGCAATACACAAGCATTGTCGTCAAAGCGGATATATGAACCGTCGGGACGACGGATTTCCTTCTTTACGCGAACAACCAAAGCCTTTGACACTGCACCCTTCTTCAAATCACTTGATGGAATAACGTTCTTGACAGCAACGACAATCACGTCACCCACACTTGCATAACGACGGCGTGTTCCACCAAGTACACGGATGCACAAGGCCTCGCGTGCGCCGCTGTTATCACATACTGTAAGTCTTGATTCTGCTTGTATCATAATTACTTAGCTTTTTCAACAATTTGAACTAATCTCCATCTCTTGGTCTTGCTCAGAGGACGAGTCTCCATGATCAACACGGTATCACCCACATTTGCCTCATTCTTCTCGTCATGGGCATGGTACTTCTTTGTCTTCTGGACAAACTTACCATAAATAGGGTGCATTTCCTTAAACTTGGCAGCAATGACGATGGTCTTGTCCATCTTGTTGCTAATCACAACACCCTGTCTTGTCTTTCTTAAATTTCTTGTTTCCATCTGACCTTCTTAATTATTTGTTAAGTTCCCTCTCGCGAAGTACAGTCTTCATACGAGCAATGTCACGACGTGTAGCCTTAATCTCAGATGGATTCTCCATTGGAGTGATTGCATGGTTCAACTTCATCTGGTTGTACTTTGCAACCTCGGCATCGATTCTTTCAACCAAATCCTTGGTCTCGAGTTCTCTTACTTCTTTAATCTTCATAATTAAGCGTTTTTATCGTAATCACGTCTAACAACAAACTTAGTCTTCACAGGCAGTTTCTGTGCTGCGAGGCGAAGAGCCTCCTTAGCGATGTCAAAAGAAACTCCCTCTACTTCAAAGAGGATACGTCCTGGAGTGACAGGAGCAACCCATCCTGCGGGATCTCCCTTACCTTTACCCATTCGGACGTCGGCAGGCTTGCGGGTGATGGGCTTGTCCGGGAAAATACGGATCCAAACCTGTCCCTCACGCTGCATGTAACGGTTGACAGCCACACGAGCTGCCTCAATCTGACGGCTGTCAATCCACTTGGCCTCAAGAGTCTTGATGCCGAATGAGCCGAAAGCCAGTTGTGTACCTCTGTGGGCGTTGCCTTTATTGCCACGGCCATCTTGAGGTCTTCTATATTTTACTCTCTTAGGTTGTAACATGATAGCTTCTTACTTTAAATTACTTATTCTTCTTATTACGGAACTTTCTGCCACCGTTACCACCATTGCCACGGGTGTTAGCCTTCTCCTGAGAGAAATTTGGTGCAAGGTCGCGCTTGCCGTAAACCTCGCCACGGCAAATCCACACCTTGATACCGAGCAGTCCCACCTTGGTCAGAGCCTCAGTGTGGCAATAGTCGATGTCTGCACGGAATGTATGCAGAGGAGTACGTCCTTCCTTATACATTTCCTTGCGTGCCATTTCAGCACCATTCAGACGTCCTGTAATCTGAACCTTGATTCCTTCAGCACCAGCGCGCATAGTATTGGCAACTGCCATCTTGATAGCACGACGATAGGCAATCTTACCTTCTACCTGACGAGCGATGTTGGTTGCAACGATGTTGGCGTCGAGTTCAGGCTTCTTCACCTCGAAGATGTTGATCTGAATCTCCTTGTCGTAAAGCTTCTTAAGTTCTTCCTTCAGCTTATCGACATCCTGTCCACCTTTACCAATGACAATACCTGGACGTGCAGTGCAGATAGTGATGGTAACCAATTTCAAAGTACGCTCGATGACGATCTTAGAAACGCTTGCCTTTGCAAGGCGCTCATTGAGATACTTACGGATCTTCTGGTCCTCAACAATGTTTTCACCGAAGTTCTTGCCTCCGAACCAGTTTGAATCCCAACCCCTTACTATACCGAGGCGGTTGCTTATTGGATTAACTTTCTGTCCCATTCTGCTTCTTATTTGTCATTAGTTTTAGCATCAACAAACAGAGTAACGTGGTTAGAACGCTTACGGATTCTGTAGCCACGGCCCTGTGGTGCCGGTCTCATACGTTTCATTGTTACGCCTTCATCTACAAATACCTTTGAGATGTAGAGTTCGCCTTCTTCGGCTTTGCGATCATTCTTGGCCTCCCAGTTGGCGATAGCCGAACGGAGAAGCTTCTCTACGTCAGCTGCAGCTGCCTTCTTGGAGAAACGGAGAACACCGAGTGCTCTGTTTACTTCCATACCGCGAACCATGTCAACGACATAGCGCATTTTGCGCGGAGAAGAAGGAACGCCGTTGAGCTTGGCGAAATATTGTGTTCTAAGGGCTGCTTTTCTTTCCTCAGCCTTAATATGTTTTCTTGCTCCCATTATTGTTTACTTTATTTTTGATGGTTGCCTGATTACTTCTTGTTACCTGCATGGCCGCCGAAACGACGTGTCGGAGAAAACTCGCCGAGCTTGTGACCAACCATGTTTTCAGTTACGTAAACAGGTATGAACTTATTTCCGTTATGAACTGCGACAGTGTGTCCTACGAAATCAGGAGAAATCACTGAAGCGCGAGCCCATGTCTTAACTACACTCTTCTTTCCGCTCTCGTTCATGGCGAGAATCTTCTTCTCGAGTGATACGTTAATATACGGTCCTTTTTTTAATGAACGACTCATAATTTACACTTAGTTAACTGAATTACTTACTTGCTCTTTCAATAATATACTTGTTAGAAAGCTTCTTAGGTGCACGTGTCTTGAGACCCTTAGCGTACAGACCCTTACGTGAACGTGGGTGACCTCCAGACTGACGTCCTTCACCACCACCCATCGGGTGATCATGCGGGTTCATAACAACACCACGGTTGTGAGGACGACGACCGAGCCAACGTGAGCGACCAGCCTTACCAGACTGCTCAAGAGCGTGATCTGAGTTACCTACACTACCAATAGTAGCCTTACAAGCAGAGAGTATCTGACGAGTTTCGCCAGAAGGAAGCTTGATAACGCAATAGCTACCCTCGCGGGAAGTCAACTGAGCAAAATTACCAGCCGAACGGACGAGCAGTGCACCCTGACCTGGGCGAAGCTCAATGTTGTGGATTACAGTACCCACAGGGATGTTTGCAAGAGGGAGAGCATTACCTACTTCAGGCACTGCGTCGGCTCCTGACATCAGCGTGGCACCAACCTCAAGTCCGTTTGGAGCAATAATATAACGTTTTTCACCATCAGCATAATAGAGAAGTGCGATGCGAGCTGAACGGTTAGGATCATACTCGATTGTCTTCACTACTGCTGGAACACCATCTTTCTCTCGCTTGAAGTCGATCAGACGATACTTCTTCTTGTGACCGCCACCCATGTAGCGAACGGTCATCTTACCGGTGTTGTTTCGACCGCCGGTAGAACGTTTACCGTAAACGAGAGACTTCTCTGGCACGGATGCAGTAATTTCCTCGAACGTGCCAATAATCTTGTGTCTTTGACCGGGTGTAACCGGCTTAAATTTACGTACTGCCATTTCTAATTATTGAATATTGCTATAAAAATCAATAGTGTCGCCCTCTTTCAGAGTGACGATTGCTTTTTTCCATGCGTTCTTCTGACCTCTGATCAGGCCAGCCTTGGTGTAGCGTGATGAACGCTTACCAGCGTAACGCATCGTGTTAACGTCTAATACTGTAACATTATAGAGACTCTCGACCTCGTTCTTAATCTCGAGCTTGTTAGCCTCGGGGCGAACGACAAAGCCATACTTAGGTGTAGCCACCTTTGTAATCTCCTGGCCCTTGTTCTTGCCAGCCTTCGGAGTGAAGGTCTTGTCCACAGAAGACTTGTCTGTAATCTTGGTCATCTTCTCAGTGACCAATGGTTTGATGATAAATGCCATTTCTTTTGTCTCCTAATTATTTATTTAAGATTCCGTCGATTGTCTTCAGCGAATTCTCTGTTACAACAAGCACATCTGCATTCAAAACATTGTACGAATTGAGCAGTGCTGCAAGCGTAATTTTGGTGCGCTGTAAGTTACGAGCTGACAAATATACATTTTTATTTGCTTCTGGCAAAACAAAAAGCGATTTCTTGCCCTCAACTTTAAGATTTTTAGAGATATTTACGAAATCTTTAGTCTTTGGAGCCTCCATATTGAAGTCTTCGACAACAATAATGGCATTTTCCTGAGCCTTGTATGACAAAGCACTCTTACGAGCAAGAACTTTTACTTTTTTGTTCAACTTAAAGCGATAGTCGCGTGGCTTCGGACCGAATACACGTCCACCACCTACGAGCACTGGAGAGTTGATATCACCGCGACGAGCACCGCCGCCGCCCTTCTGACGACCAAGCTTGCGTGTAGAACCGGCGTGTTCACTTCTCTCCTTTGACTTTGCTGTACCCTGACGCTGGTTGGCGAGGTACTGTTTAACGTCCAAATAAAGAACGTGGTCATTGGGTTCGATACCGAAAACTGCCTCATTCAGAGTCACCTTTCTTCCGGTCTCCTGGCCATTGATATTTAATACGCTAATTTCCATTTACTTCTTGATTAAAACGGTTGAACCATTGCAACCAGCAACACTACCCTTCACGAGAATGAGATTATGCTCCGGTATAACTTTTAAAACTTTGAGGTTCTGGGTTGTAACTCTGTCACCACCCATGTGGCCACCCATGCGCATTCCCTTGAACACCTTTGCAGGGTAAGAACATGCACCGATAGATCCCGGCTTGCGGGCGCGGTCGTCCTGACCGTGAGTGCTCTGACCTACACCTCCGAATCCATGACGCTTCATAACGCCCTGGAATCCCTTACCTTTGGATGTTCCAACAACGTCAACGAACTCAGCTCCGTCGAAGATGTTTACTGTGATAGTGTCACCGAGGTTATACTCCTCGTCAAACTTGAACTCGGCCAAGTGGCGCTTTGGTGTTGTACCGGCCTTCTTGAATACTCCCTGCATAGGCTTGGTAGTGTTCTTCTCCTTTGCCTCGCCGAAAGCCAACTGAAGAGCCTTGTAACCGTCGGTCTCGACGGTCTTTACCTGTGTTACAACACAAGGACCAGCTTCGATAACAGTGCACGGTACATTCTTACCGTCGGCACTGAAAACGGATGTCATTCCGATTTTTCTTCCAATTAATCCTGGCATTTCAATTTAAAATTAAAAATTAGACTATACTTTGATTTCTACTTCAACACCGCTCGGAAGCTCAAGCTTCATAAGAGCGTCAACTGTCTTTGCTGTTGAGCTGTAGATATCGATCAGACGCTTGTAGTCTGAAAGCTGGAACTGCTCGCGAGCCTTCTTGTTGACGAAGGTTGAACGGTTAACTGTGTAGATACGCTTGTGTGTTGGCAATGGAATAGGACCGCTGATGATAGCTCCTGTAGCCTTTACTGCCTTCACAATCTCTTCTGCTGACTTGTCAACGAGAGTGTGGTCGTATGACTTCAGCTTGATTCTGATTTTCTGACTCATTGTTTTATTAATAATTATGTAATTGTTAATATATATGAGGAAGTGGTACGCCACTTAAGAGTCATTCGCTAAGCGACGCCACACTCCTCTAAATATTCATTTTTATACGAGATCTGCACGACCCTTAACCTCCTCGAGCACAGCCTTGGCGATTGCACTTGAGAGTGGTGCGTGGTGATCGTACTCCATTGAACTGGTAGCACGTCCAGAAGTGATTGTACGGAGAGCTGTTACATAACCGAACATCTCTGACAGAGGAACCTGAGCCTTAACGACACGGGCACCGCTACGAGCCTCTTCCATACCCTCAACCTGGCCACGGCGCTTGTTCAAGTCACCTATCACATCACCCATGTTTTCTTCAGGAGTGATAACCTCGAGCTTCATGATTGGCTCCATAAGAACAGGACCTGCCTTTACACAAGCGTTCTTGTAAGCGTTAAGAGCAGCAAGCTCAAATGAGAGCTGGTCAGAGTCAACGGGGTGGAAAGAACCGTCAAGAAGAGTAACCTTCAGGCTGTCCATAGGATAACCACCGAGAATACCATTCTTCATTGCGTTCTCGAAGCCCTTCTGTACTGAAGGAATGAACTCCTTAGGCACGTTACCACCCTTAACCTCGTTGATGAACTGCAGACCGCCTTCCTTGAAGTCCTCATCCACAGGTCCCACGTTAACGATGATGTCGGCGAACTTACCACGACCACCCGACTGCTTCTTATAAACCTCACGGAGGTTAACAGTCTTGGTGATGGCCTCCTTATAGTTAACCTGAGGCTTACCCTGGTTACACTCTACCTTGAACTCACGCTTCAGACGGTCGATAATGATATCGAGGTGAAGCTCACCCATACCAGAGATAATGGTCTGACCACTCTGCTCGT
>JBJEAY010000319.1:0-2288 GCA_051869575.1 Prevotella sp.
GATAGGGTGTTTGATACGCGAACGTAAGTACTGACTGGTATTAGCCTGCAGAGGCTCCTTTTCCAACTGTACCGAGGATCCATAGAACTGTGCCATACCCCAACCGTGACAGTGCTTTTCGCTGTGCGAATAAAACTTGCGAAGCCAACGGTTAACCTCGATTTTCTTGCGACTGTTTATGCCTAATAACTCGCACATAGTTCAAGTCCTTTCTTTACGTAATTACCGGAATACTTGCGCTTCACGATATGTGAGTAGCGATAGTTGTGGGGATCGGTGATCTTCAGGCGCTGGTAGCTGACGATGTCCAGCATCTCGGTACCAGCCTCTATCTTTCGGCAGAACGCCTCTATCTCGTCCAGCACTTTCAGCGTGGCTTCTGCCACGGGGAGCGACTGATCGTCGGTAGTCACCACGTGTGAGATGTGCAGGTTGTACCATGCCGAATTCTTGTAGTTCTGCGTGGCCTGTACCTGCTGCTGATCCGTGAGATGGCGCTCAGGCATGGAGGCGAGCCACAGAAGCAGTAACCAGGCAAACTTCACGTCACGCAGGTCTATGCCCTCCTTGCAGAGCGGATTGATGTCGATCATGCGCAGTTCGATGTGGTTAATGCCATGCTCGCGGAGCGATGCCAGTGAGTTCTCGCCACGGGGCTTGAGACGGATGGGATAGTAGAGCTCGGATGGTGCATAGATCAACCCCTTGTCAACATACCACTGAATACTGTCGGTATATGCCTTGATGTCGGAGTAATCCAGCACAGTGGAGAATGCATTCCAGTAACCGAATTCACTACAGCGCATACTGGCCATACCTGAGAACACATCACTGTCTGAGCGTCCCTGTTCCACAAACGAATTGTCCAGCAAAGGCGATGCTGCGGTCAGTGGTACCATCACCCAGCCGTACTCTACCAGTCGTTCGGCAAGGTCCAGATACATGCGGTCAACGTAAGTATTGTACTCGGCCGTCTCCTGTCCTTTCTCTATCGTGATGCCCGTCTCCACCTGGTAGTTCTTACGGAGCAGATCACCGGCGAACGAATAGTTGAAGTGGATGCCAGAGAAGGTCATCTTGTATCTGCCGTAACGACCTGAGAGGTAGTTTCGATAGGCGGTCTTGGGCTCGTCCTTGCCCACAAACTGTGCGATGGGGATGTCCTTCTCATTCTTTATATAAGGCGGATTACTGAAAGGCCACCAGTATTCGGGAACCTCCTGCTCAGCGAGCGTCTCACGGATGTGCTGTGTCAGGCCATACAGACTCTCCACCACCTTCTCTGCCGACTTGCACACGGGGGTGTTGATCTCCGTCTGATTCTCGCAGAAGTCGCGAGTAATGTTCGCATGCTGCCCGAAAGGATGTGGCGTATGGCTCATGTGTCCGTCATGGGTGATGCGCAGCCCTTCCTTCTCCAAGCCAAAGTTGCCTTGGAACAGCAATGAGCGTATGTCGGGATTATCTATATGAAACATAGGGTACTTTTATTTGTAACTTTTTACTTTGCCAGGACGTATTCGGCCTGACGATTGATTTCATCAATGCTGTCTTCCCATGCCATGAACACTTGTGCTCCCATGCCTCCTGAGATGCTTTTGGGCGGAATCTTCTCCAACAACAGCTTGTTGCCCATGAAGGCGCGTACCTCTTCGGGCGAATGCTTGTACGATACGTTTGCGCCACGTCCGAAGTGTGTCACATAGCGCTGAAAGTGGTATTCGGTGAAACTTCGGTTCTCGCCAAACACCAGACTTTCGGCCCAAATCTGATAGACATCCACATTGTAGGCATAGTTCATTTTGTCGGGTATGTAGCCTCCTGGAGCACGCATGTTCACCTCAAGACCCAGTATGTCGCCCTTCTTACCCAATCCTTGCTTGTCCTCGTCCAAACGGAAGAACTCGAAGTGGAAGAAGCGGTTCCTCACATCGAATGCCTTTACCACCCTCTTTCCCACATCTGCCAGGTCAAGAGCTTGCACATTCTGCGTGTAGCTTACGTTCTCGCCAATGCCTTGTAGCATAGCCAGCGGTGTGACGCGCATGACCTGACTGCTGTAGAAGAGGATGTCGCCCTGGGCATTGGTGATACCGTCGAAGGTCTCGATGTGTCCGGGCACAAACTCCTCCATGATGAAGTGCCCGGCTGGGAACTGGCTGATTGTCGCATGATACTTTTCGGTCAGCTCCTCCGCGGAATTGATTTTCCACGTATTGCTTGCCCCCACGCCATTGTCGGGCTTGACAATGATAGGGTAAAACACCTTCTTGGCAAATGCCAGCGCC
>JBJEAY010000320.1:0-2282 GCA_051869575.1 Prevotella sp.
CTCACGGATGGGACTACTGCCTGCGACTTTCTTCACCTTTCCAGTCTTCTTGTCCACCCTCTCCCGACTTTTGGTCTGCAATGCCTTACCCGTCTTCTCCTTGACCATGACGGCTATATCGTCATAGCATTGCTGCAAAGTCTTTTCGCCATACTCAGGTGAGACCCAAACCTCATTTTTAGAGGTCAGGTCTCTGCGGATATAGACATCATTCTCGTTGATGTGAGCCATATATTGCTCTGTGCGTCTGTTATGCGCCTCGCTGCTGCCAATGTTGCACGGCTTGATGTTGATACATGATATTTCTGCCATGATGTTTTTGAATATTTGATGAATGGTTTTAGGGGTCTTGGGGATGGTGTCCCCAAGCGGTGGGTGCAGGGAGAGGGACACTTCCTGCTCGTGGTTCTTAGGGGGCGAGACCTCTAAGCGGAGTTTCCAAAGAGAGGGTCACTCTTTGGTCGGGTTGCATAGGGCTGAAAGTCCTTGCCAATGAGAGCAGAAACAAAGTTCATTTTGGTTATGCCGAATGCAGCGGGACTTGCGCAGAGCGAAAGTCCTTGCCGGGGTGTCGGGGCAGAGCCTTGACTGGGACGGGGCAAAGCCCAGCCTCTCGGGAGAGCCCACAACTTCGGGAGCATAGCGGAGAAGTTATAGTGGGCTATAACTCGGGCAAGCCTTCGTTCACTCCTGCCACATTTCCGACTATCGATGCACAGGACACTCTTCTCATTCGATAAGCCCCTTACAGTCAAAAAAGAAAACTATGGCGTCACGGTGTCTTCTTCATCCGCTTGTCCCTTTATTGGCATCCTTGTCACCGCGTTAGAAGTGCATGACCATTCTTTGTTGCCTTCGACTTCCTATTTCTTGCAAGGCAAAGTCAAACGAACTTTGACTCAGCTCTCACCCCCTCTCCGTTTCCCAGGGGACAAAAACGTGCACCGGTTGCTGACAACTGCTTCTACTCTCATAGGAAAGTGCCTTCCTCCTTTTCTGTCTTATCGCTCTCCGTTCTGTAAGTCTCCTCTCCGTTTGAGTATTTCTCTAAACAGAGGGAAGAAGGAGAATTATAAGGTGAAGTCACATTCAAACGAGATGGGACGCTTACGACATTCTCCTGTCTTGTCTTTGCCAATGGTCTGTGGTAATATGGATTCCTCACCATATTGCCTTCAATAAGCCATCCCGACAGATAGAGCAGTGTAAAGACGGTTGCACGGTTAGTACTGTTGGTTGAGACAAGTTGTAACGCCCTCATGCTCTCCACAAGCCTCTGTATGGTCTTGCGTTCACATCCGAAAAGCCTTGCCAGTTCTCCCTCTGCGAATGCTACCTGTCCAACCTGCAAACTTACCGTATAGCCTTTCACCTTGCAGGCTGTTTGCTCTACGGCTGCGTGTCTCGCAAGAAAATGAATGAAACGGTATCTGTTCACTCCCGACTTGGCACTGTCCAGAAATTCCTCCTGCTGTTGTGAAAGGACTATACAGTAATGAATGTTTCTATTTCCCATTTTGAAGACTGTTTTATAATGATATGTGTCTCATCCGTACTTTCTACCTTCCCATTTTCCAACCTCTTTCCGGGAGATAATAGTTGCGGTCATAGGATATGTGGTCAAGCACATCTTGCAAACGATTTTGTTGTTCCCAGTCAAGCAGTCGTATGGCATTGATGGTGATTCGCTGTGAAGCGATTCTTCTGTGTTCACAGTTTTCTCTCGACATCGTTCCGTCACCATCTGCCATTACTGAATGAAGGTATCTGTTCACAGCCTCTGTCTGTTCCTTGTTCGGATATGCAGCCGGATATTTGTCAGTCACATAGTCTACCATATGGCTGACTGCATCGGCAAGAAGAGGATTACGTTCCCTGATGATGCTGATTAGTTCATCCTTTTTCATGCTTCGCTCCATACCTTATTTAAGTGAATGATGTATGGTGCAAGCCTGTACCTCCATACCGGCAATCAGCCGTTCCGCCTCCTTTGAGATCTGAGCCTTCGACTGCATCTTGTTCTGTCGGATCCATGCGATGAGTTCCGACTTCTCAAAATAGATAAGCTTGCCGTTAGGCTTCCAATAAGGGATAGCCTGTTCGTGGGTCAGTTTGTAGAGCGTGCTCTTCTTCATACCCATGAAGGCTGCAGCTTCTTCCAAGGTAAGCACATCCTTGGCTTTGTCGAGAAGATGCTCCACGGCATCCATCCTGTTTTTCAGTTCGGCAACGTCTCTCTTGATTTCGTTGTCGTGTCGTGAGTTTGAAAACAATTCTTTCAT
>JBJEAY010000321.1:0-2275 GCA_051869575.1 Prevotella sp.
TTAAAAAATCTGTGTTAATCTGTGCTAATCTGTGGACAAAAGACAACATCCGTGCCAAAAACAAAACATCCGTGGATAAAAAAGAAGATTATGAAGACAGAAGAAGATATAAAGAATGCAGTGGAGGTGATGCGTAGGGGGGGAGTGATACTCTATCCTACGGACACCGTGTGGGGAATAGGTTGCGACGCCACCAATGCCGAGGCAGTGGCGAGGGTGTATGAAATAAAGCACCGCGACGACTCGAAGGCCCTTATCTGCCTCGTTGACAGCGACAACCGACTGCAGCGATACGTGAGAAACGTGCCCGATGTGGCATGGCAACTCTTCGAGTGTGCCGACAAGCCCACCACCGTCATCCTCGACGGAGCGGTGAACCTTGCCGACAATCTCATCGCCGACGACGGTTCGATAGCCATGAGAATAACATCGGAGCCGTTCTCCAAGGAACTGTGCTACAGATTCCAGAAACCGATAGTATCCACCTCGGCAAATATCTCCGGCGAGCCTACGGCGCAGAACTACTGCGATATCTCGCAGGAAATCATAGATGCCGTGGATTACGTCTGCTGGACACGCCGTCAGGAGCACAAGCCCCATAAGCCGTCGAGCATCATCAAGCTCGGCAGGGGCGGGGAAGTGGAAATCATACGCAAGTAATTCCTTAGAAGATGTTTTTAGGCACGGATTGACACGGCTTTTTCAAAGACACGGCTTGGCTTCGCTATGCGAGTGGCTTTATTTGCTAAAGGCTATACTAAAGTATAGACACGGCTCTTTAAAATGAAGAGTGAAGACGAGTTGTTGAGCGTATGCGAAAAATGAAACTAAGCCGTGAACTTGCGAAGCAAGCCATAAAACAATTAAAGAATTAAAATATTAAAATATTAAAGAATTAAAATATTAAAGTAATGCGGAGCCAAAGCCGTGTCTTTTTAAAAAAAGCCGTGTTTATCCGTGCCAAAAATATAAAAACATCCGTGGATAAAAAAGAAGATTATGAAAGAAGTAAAGGAAGAAACGGGATGGTTCAAGAGGTTTTGCGACTGGCGTGAGGAACACGTCAGCGAGCGGAGCTTTATCCTCATATTGGCATTCCTCGTGGGATTCTTCGCAGCCGTGGCGGCATTCGTGCTCCACGGACTCATCAACCAAATAGTGGCACTGCTCACCAGCTCGTTTGACAAGACAGGAGCCAACTGGCTTTATCTCGTATTCCCCGTGGTGGGTATCTATCTCACGTCACTCTTCGTGAGATACATCGTCAAGGATAACATCAGTCATGGTATCACACGCATACTCTATGCCATCAGTAGCAAGAAGAGCCGACTGCGCGGCCACAACTGCTGGTCGTCGGTGGTGGCATCTGCCATAACCATCGGCTTTGGTGGTTCGGTGGGAGCCGAGGCACCTATCGTGCTCACGGGTTCAGCCATTGGCAGTAATCTCGGTCAGGCGTTCAAGCTCGACAACCGCACCCTCATGCTGCTCATGGGATGTGGAGCCGCCGGTGCCATCGCAGGTATCTTTAAGGCTCCGATAGCCGGACTCGTGTTCACGCTTGAGGTGCTTATGATCGACCTCACCATGTCCTCTCTGCTGCCTATCCTCGTGTCGTGCGTCACGGCAACGTGTTTCACCTACATATTCCGCGGAAGCACGGCTTTGTTCACATTCCACCTCGATGCCGACTGGCCTGTGGAGCGTGTGCCGGCATGTATATTGCTTGGAATATCATGCGGACTCGTAAGCCTCTATTTCATTCGCACGATGACGGCTGTGGAGGATATGTTCGGCAAGTTCAAGGACAAGCCATACGTCAAACTCCTCATCGGCGGTGCCATCCTCAGTTCGCTCATCTTCCTTTTCCCCTCGCTCTACGGCGAAGGCTATCGCTCAATCAACCTTCTGCTCAACGGCAAGACCGAGGCCGACTGGAACGGCATCATGAGCAACTCGCTCTTTGCGGGTAGGGGAGACATGCTGCTGCTGTATGTGGCGCTTGTGCTATTCACCAAGGTGTTTGCCACGTCGGCAACTAACGGCGGAGGCGGTTGCGGCGGTACGTTTGCCCCAAGTCTTTTCATCGGCTGTTTCACCGGTTTCCTTTTCTCGCGTCTGTGGAACATATACGAGATAGGTGTCTTCCTGCCAGAGAAAAACTACGCCCTATTGGGTATGGCGGGAGTGATGTCGGGAGTGATGCACGCACCGCTCACGGGAGTGTTCCTCATTGCCGAGATAACCACAGGATACAATCTCTTCATGCCGCTGA
>JBJEAY010000322.1:0-2268 GCA_051869575.1 Prevotella sp.
CGTCAAGGGCGAGGGCACTCCTATGACCTACGACTATTATCACAGAGTGGTGAAAGGTAAGGCTCCTAAGAATGCTCCTACTTATGTGGCTGAGGAAGAAAAGCCCAAGACAGAAGAACAGCCTTCTGCCACAGGCAAGAAAAAGTATAAGTGCCAGATATGCGGATATGAAGTGGAAGTTGACGGAGAATTGCCTGATGACTTCAAATGTCCGTTGTGCAAACAACCGAAAGACAAGTTCTCTTTGGTATAATAAAAAAAATCAGTCCATTTAAGGACTGATTTTTTTATTTAGATAAATCCAACATTCGCTCTATTGGCTTTACGGCATCCTTGGCAATGTCGGCATCCACTTCCACCGATGGCCATTCGTATTTAAGAGTGTTGTATATCTTTGCGAGAGTGTTCATCTTCATATAGTCACACTCATTGCAACTGCATCCTACGCCTCCCTCACTGATCTCTGGCGGTACGGGATGGAACACCGTGTCGGGACACTTGCGCTGCATCTCATGTAGAATACCAGCTTCGGTGGCTACGATGTATTCATTCTCGGGATGAGCAACGGCATAATCAAGAAGTACGGCTGTGGAACCAACTACATCGGCAATAGCCAATACAGGCCCCTTACATTCGGGATGAGCCAACACCAATGCCTTGGGATGAGCCTCCTTCAACTTTACAATCTCTGCAACCGAGAAACGCTCATGCACATGACAACCGCCATTCCACAAAAGCATGTTTCTGCCTGTCACCTCATTGATATATGATCCGAGATTATAGTCGGGACCAAAGATTATCTTCTCGTCCTTGGGGAATGTATCCACAATCTTCTTGGCATTGCCACTCGTCACCACCACATCCGTCAAAGCCTTCACGGCAGCAGTGGTGTTCACATAGCTCACCACCTTGTATCCAGGGTGCTCTTCCTTGTATTTCTTCAAGTCGGCAGCCTTACATGAGTCGGCAAGCGAGCAACCGGCATTGAGGTCGGGAGCAAGAACAAGCTTGTCAGGACTCAATATCTTGCATGTCTCAGCCATAAAATGCACACCGCACATCACGATAATCTTGGCATCGGTGTTGGCAGCCTTTCGTGCCAATGCCAATGAGTCGCCTATGAAATCGGCAATGTCCTGGATTTCTCCCTGAGTATAATAATGTGCGAGGATGATAGCGTCCTTCTCCTTACACATCCGACGTATTTCAGCCTTCAGGTCTGTGCCTTCGGCTATGGGTTCGTCGATATAACCTTTTTCCTTCCATTCCTGTTTTGTCATCACTTTATTATATTTATTATCTTCTCTTTTCTCTCTTTAAAAATAGATAATAGTAATAACATATACTGTTGATACGTTGATAACTTTTTCTCTATTTTCTATATCGACTGGATATCAACATGTGGTGAAGGTGTTATCAACAGCCTTGTGTATATCTTCTTGGTGATAATGAGCTGAATAATCCACTTATCCACAATTTCCAATTTCGGTGCAAAATTAATAAGTTTATATCTTATTTCATCAAAAAATCGTGGAAAAGTTATTTAAAAACCTAAAATAACTATGTTGATATCAATAATCCCGATTCAATCCAGTGGGAAATGTGCATAACTCACAATATATTAACATGGATATTAACAGTGTTTTCAACATAGTTATCCACAATAAAAATCATAAGAAAAACTCATTTTTATTTTGTATTGTGTAGAATTTGCCTTATCTTTGCAGCTTGATATGAGAAAGCTAAGGACAATAGAGATGAATCGTCTGTCGGTTGAGGAGTTTAAGGAGTCCGACAAACTGCCCCTTGTTGTGGTGCTCGACGATGTGAGATCAATGTATAATGTGGGAAGCGTGTTTCGCAGTGGCGATGCCTTCCGCATTGAGGCGGTGTATTTGTGTGGTATTAGTGCCACACCTCCATCCACCGAGATTCACAAGACTGCCCTTGGAGCCGAGGACAGTGTGGAGTGGCGTTATTTTCCGTCGGCAGTTGAGGCTGTCGAGCATCTACACAGTGAGGATTACGATGTATATGCCGTTGAACAGGCTGAGGGCAGCACCATGTTGCATGAGTTTTCGCCTGCCTGCAATAAGCGGTATGCCGTAGTGATGGGCAACGAGGTAAAGGGTGTTCATCAGGAGGTGATTGACCTGTGCGACGGTTGCTTGGAGATTCCCCAGTTTGGCACCAAACATTCTATGAATGTAAGTGTGACTACTGGCATTATTATTTATTCATTTGCCCAAAAATTACTGTTACAAAACT
>JBJEAY010000323.1:0-2267 GCA_051869575.1 Prevotella sp.
AAAGAAACGATACTACGACCAGTGTTGGTTGGTATTTGACAAGGATGACTTCCCTTCAAATGAATTCAATCGTGCCATTACTATGGCACAAAGGAGCGGATTCAAGGTTGCTTACAGTAATCAAGCTTTTGAGTATTGGTTTCTTCTCCACTTCAATCTGTATAGTGGACCATTACATCGTGACAATTATGCCCCTATGTTAACAAAACTGTGTGGCATGCCATACAGCAAGCGTGAGGGATTTGGAACTGTCATTTATAACCGCATTTTTCAGCTTCAGCATGTGGCTATTCGTAATGCTAAGGCCGTGTATAAAGATATTTCTCATGGAAATCCTGCTATGGAAGAATCGTCAACTACCGTACATCTTTTGGTTGAGGAGTTGAACAAGTACCATTAAGTGATGAATATCATTCCACTTTAGAAACTCTGCCGATAATAGTTTTCTTTTGGTTTTCCGGAAGAAAAGTCGGGAATTTGCAGAAAACCTGCAAATTTCGAGGTTAAAGTTTGTGATTTTTGTGATTTGAGGCTTGCAGAGATGGGTCATGAACCCCCCCCCTCACGGTCTCACGGTTGTGACTGGAAGAGGCTACTCATCGCATACAGTGGACAGATACGGACATGACGGACGGCATCAGAATCTTCCTTGTCAATGTATTCAAACGAGCCGAAGTTCTCCAGCGTCTGGCTCCACGGAGCAAGATTGGCTTGTGGACGCTGCGTGATGTCCACTCTGACAGGTATTTGTCTATGAGTCTGTTATAATACATGATATATTCTTTTTTGTGGTGCAAAGTTGCAAAAAAAGAAATTATCCAAAGAAATAATTGGGTAAAAATCGAAATAATCCAAAGAAATAACGAAATTACTATTACCGTTATAAATCATGCACATACTTTTTCTAACCATGTCGTCGGGATTGAGAAATATCTCGGCCAGTGGCATTTATACTGACCTGATGCGGAAATTCCGCGATGAGGGGCATGAGGTGTATATCATCTATCCGAATGAGAGACGGACGGGACGGCCTACTTCTGTTCTTCCTCGACAACTATACCACGGAGCATACATTCAAGGCGATAATGAAACACATGTAGCCTAAAACCCTTCTGAAAGGAACTTACGAAGATGAATATGAGTGATTCCTTCGTGATTGGCGGAGCGCAGCATAGGGGTGGCAGAGATGACATATTTGGGATAGGCATCGTTGATGGCCTGCAGGGCTCCGAACTCCCGCTTGAAAGTGGTGTCGCTGTCGATGAGCCATGCTACCTGAACGTAAACACGTTGGTTGGGACGGGTGCAGACAAAGTCAATTTCTCCGGCACGGAGTTGCCCTACCGTAACCGTATAGCCAAGATGAATGAGATGATGATAGACGACATTCTCCATAACCTTCTCAATGTCAGTCTGACGTTCGCCTCCCGCGATATAATTGCGCAGTCCGACATCGCCGAAGTAGGTCTTGCCGGTGGATTCGAGCAGCTTCTTGCCATGCACGTCATAGCGGCCTACTGTAGCGGTAAGGAAGGATTCCTCGAAGAACGACATGTAGTTGAGGACAACATTGGTGGAGACATCAACACCCTGCGACTTCATGTATTTGGCTATGCTGCTGGCGGAATTGAGCTTGCCTGTGGTGTCGGCCATGAAGCTGATGAGGTTGTGGAGGAAGGGGATGTTGCGGATGCTATGACGCTCAATGACATCTTTCAGCATAACGGTGTTGTAGATGCCGGAGAGATATTCCCACACCCTGTCCTCATCGTCGATGCCGACGGCCATGAGTCCGGGAAGACCGCCGTAGTTGAGGTATTTCCACAGCGAATCATCGTTGTCCGCAAGACGGTGGAACTGCAGGAACTCCATATAGGTGAGGCTTTGCACCAGAATCTGTTCGTATCGGCCTCCGAGCAACGTGCCCAGTTCGCCGGACAGCATCTTGGAGTTGCTGCCCGTGATGAGGAGATCCACATTGTCTTCGGTGCGATAGCTTCTGACCGACTTCTCCCATCCCTCTATGTCCTGCACCTCGTCAATCAGAATATAGTTATGCTTGTCAGGGAGCAGACGGGCATCGATGTACGCGTCAAGTTCGTCGCAGTTGCGTATGAAGCGGAACGAGCGTTTCTCCTTATCTATATATATAATGTTGGCGTCGGACTCTTTCTCGTGCCGGGCGATGAAGTCCTTCATGACGTAGCTCTTGCCCACTCGTCGCTGTACGATGCGTATGATTCTCTGTCAGCTGCCTCTCCACGAGT
>JBJEAY010000324.1:0-2263 GCA_051869575.1 Prevotella sp.
CAATATCCGTGGCATACTCTATATCAAGGACCTGCTGCCTCATCTCGGCAAACCGTCCACATTCCGTTGGCAGTCGCTCATACGTCCGCCCTATTTCGTCCCCGAGACAAAGAAAATCGACGACCTCCTGCGTGAGTTCCAGAACAACAAGGTGCACA
Organism: Prevotella sp.; assembly: GCA_051869575.1. GTDB lineage: Bacteria > Bacteroidota > Bacteroidia > Bacteroidales > Bacteroidaceae > Prevotella. Next base: position 159 of record JBJEAY010000324.1, read on the forward strand.
TAGCCATTGTTGTGGATGAGTTTGGAGGCACGAGCGGCATTGTCACTCTTGAGGACATCTTAGAGGAAATAGTTGGTGAGATCAACGACGAGTATGACGAGGACGAAAAGAATTTCGTCCGACTCAACAGCAATACATATATCTTCGAGGGCAAGACGCTGCTCAGTGATTTCTATAAGACGCTGAACATCGACAGTGAAGTGTTTGAGGATATCGAGGGCGATGCCGACACTCTGGCGGGATTGTTGCTTGAGATAAAGGGTGAATTTCCCTCTGTCAATGAGAAGATTCCCTATGCCAACATCACCTTCGAGGTGCTCGAAATGGACGAGCGCCGCATAATGAAGGTGAAAGTCGTCATTAATTGATAAAGCTTTCTTCCATTGCCTGAAGCATGGTGGATAGATTATTCTCATTGCGGCATACAAGCATGAATGCAGCATTCAGATCAATGTCATCATCCATCACCACGGGGCGTGAGTGGAGTAGGGTCTGCATACTGTCGAGCAGCAGTCGGAACAGATACACCTGATTGGAGCCAGCGGCACATTCAGCCTTGGCCGTCTTTCTTCCGGCAAAGAATGCTTTCACCACCGTCTGAGTCAATGCCCTTACCTCCCTCTCCTTGTGTTCGTCGCTGTCCTGAAGATAACCCTCGGGAAATCCTCCGTAGAAGTCATCCAATGACATCACCTTGCCCGCAAGCAGTGAGGCGAAATTGCGGCGGTATTCCGTCACCATGTCCTCATGAGCCTCTTCCGTACGGCAAGCGTGACGGAAGAGGTCCATAGACGACTTGATAGTAGGGGCAATATCAGGCGAACGCAATATGCCTATCAGTTCCTCGGCAGTGTCGTAATGCAGCAAGGCAAGCGGATTGAACATCACATCAAAGAAATTCTTGGATATCTCCTCATAATGCTCCAACATCACTGTCTTCACAATCCGAGGAGTCATTTCCACAGTTCCCTCCTGTCTCTCGGCATTAGCCGACAGTATGCCTTCGGCAAACGATGCAAAGAAAGCCCTGATAATGGCAGGCTGTGCGTTTGTCAATTCCTCATTCCTCATTCTTCACTCTTTAACAAGCGTAAGTCCCACTTTCATTCCCTTGATATTCTTCGCCAATGCAGTGATAGTCGAAAGACTCGAACTTGTGGCAGTCTTTGCACCAAGAGTTTGCACGAGGGTCAGCAGTTTGGTGGCATCAGTCACAAACATCAGTTTGTCACCCTCCTTCTGCGTGGTTATCTCCATAGTCTTGAGGGCATAGGTGAGTTGCAGCTTACTGTCGGTGACGGTCCACTTGCCCGAATAAGTCTTTCCATTGATAGTCTCCGAGAAAGTACCGTCCTCCTTGAATGTGATATTAAACTTATCCTTGGTGATACCATACTTAGAGAGTGTGGTCTGCAGGTTAGTCTCGATTTTGTTAGCCGCGAGAGCGGCGCCGGTCTTCGAGAGAAGGTCGTCCGACTCGAATACGATGGCAGGCGAGTCGTATGACCATGTGCCAACAATATTATTGGCAGTAGCCTGCTTGTCAGACGAGAAGATAGAGGTGAGGCTTGATATTACATTGCCTGTTGTGCTACCCGAATTACCGCTGAGACCACCGAGGATGTTCCCCAGGTCAATCTGCGCATTTGCGCTTGCGCCACTCATGAGCATCAGAGCCATAGCGGCATACTTAATAATGTTCTTTTTCATGTTCTTTTGCTATTATTATTCAAATAAATATTTATTTTGCGCTGCAAAAGTAATATTTTTGTTTTAAATATGCAACTAAAATAGATAAAAAAACTATAAAAATACAGGCACGGATAACTATTTATCCGCACCTGTATCGCAGAAACAACTGAAACACTGAAACACTGAAACGCTCATCCCTTTTTCTTGATGTATCGTTTTGCCATGTCGTCATACACCACATACCCCCGGTGCTGCCATGTCCTCAGTGTAGCCTTGCCGTCGCCGTCCTTGCCCACCGACTGTCTTACGTTCATATATTCCTCATACGTGAACTCGTGTGCCAGCATTGTCAGCATGTTCTTTGGTCCTGAGTTGTTAGTGGTCTTCTCCTCGTTGAATTCAGCCTCAATCTC
>JBJEAY010000325.1:0-2256 GCA_051869575.1 Prevotella sp.
CATCATCAACTGATACTCAGCGGAAAGAACATTGAGTGCATCGATCAGCAAGTGACAGTTTTCGTCCAACAGTAATACTTGTTGCAGGTCATCTTCCATGAATCCAAATGCAGTATCTGCTTCCTCTTTGTTTCGAAGGACATCAAGATACTTTCTCATCGAAGAAGTGAGTTCTGTTGCCACAGACCGTCCAGACATTTCAAAAAATTCATGTCCGTATTTATCAGTCAGTTCTTGAGTCAAGCTGTCAATGGTGCGCTTTCTCTCGCGGAGTACACAAACTAAACGTTCTTCCTGTTCAGTAGGTCTATGGAACCATCCATTCGGAATCGCACTACAATGACAAGCATGTTCATAGAGTTCCCAAAAAGCATCCAGTGTATCTACCGAGAGAATATCAGCGAGGCTTTTATCAACTAATTTGCATTCTTCGAGAGCAGAAAGAATTCTAATAGCATCTTGAAGTTTATTTTGTAGGTCTCTTTTCTGACTTACTTCCAAGTAAGAGCCAAGAATGCCTTGCCACGGATTTTTATACCATTGCGGACCTAAAACACCTTGCGCCCTATCCAGATTCATAACCAACAGCGCAAGCCTGTTCACATCGTCTTTTGTCAGTTGGTCAACATCAGCCAGATGGATTTCGATATCTGGCAAAGAACCCAACTCCAAAATCGCGCCATAGACCTCGTAAAGGCTCATTTCCAATGGCATGATTGTCTGGTGTATATCATGCACATAGGCTTTAAGCTGCTCACGAATCATATCCAAGCGGGTAAGTTTTGCTATCTCCTCATCCTTGACTTTTATTCGCTGCAGGCTTAGATTAGCGCCCAACTGATCGAGAATCTCTTTCTTATTGGCCTTATGGCTATGAAGGGAAAGGCAAAAATCTGCAAGATGGACATCTGACAAACGTCGATAAACAACATCCAGTGCGGCCATCTTTTCAGAAACAAACAAAATCTTTTTCCCGTCAGCCAATGCCTGGGCGATAATGTTCGTAATGGTCTGACTCTTGCCAGTGCCAGGAGGTCCCTGCATGACAAAACTGACTCCTTTTTGCGAAAGGGCAATTGCATCCTGCTGGCTGGAGTCTGCATCAAGCACTTGAAACGAATCAACAGCTCGGCAAGCATCATGATCGAACTCATAAGTCTCACCGTCAACGGTGTTGACCTCATTTCGCTCTCCGGCAAATGCACGAATAATAGGATTGGTCTTCAGTTGGGCTTCGTTACGAATCAAGTCATTATACATACTGATCTTGAGGAACGATACCAAACCCATGCTGCATTCTCTTACAATGCGCCAACCTCGTTCGTCTACAAGGGCTTCCATTTTCTGCATAAAGCTTTCGAGAGTATCCTTGTCAGAATCAAACTCAGGCAGAGAGATGCCGTAATCGCGCTCAAACAGATATGCCAAAGTTGGATTGACAACGACTTCATCTTCGTGTTTTTGCAGAGAGTATTGTGCGTTCAGTGAAGGCAATGTAAGAGTTACAGGTACCAATATCAAAGGAGATTTTACCCAACTATCAGCAGAACGACTGCCTTTTTCACGCCATTCAATGAAGCCAAAAACCAAATAGAGAATATTGGTACCTTGTTCATCCAACGCCAGACGTGCCTTAGACCGAAGATGCTTCAAGGTCTTTTTGATTTCAGGGAGAGTACCTTCTGCCCGAATATCACCGATGTTGACTTCCATAGGGCAAGACAATTTATCCAGGAGAGACAGAATAGAATACACGCGTACATCAGAGTCTCTGTCAATCGCCTTCTGGAAAGTCAATTCTTTTTCGTCAACAACAATCTGTTGGTACAGTTCATCGAAATCGGGCTTGAGGATTTTCAGAGTTGCTCGTTTGCTTTCCCGAAAAGAAATCATTTTATTGCGTTTGCCCAGATCGAGCAACTGATCTTCCCAGGTTTTAATTTTTCTATCTAAAATCGCTTCGTTCATTTATATCACCTTAGTACCGCATTATTTTTCGACAGTTGTCATATTAATCTTCACAACTTCCACAACGTCACCAATATCACAGTCAAGAACTTCGCAGATCCGAACCAATATGTCCAGAGAAACCGTTTCATTCTTTCCAAGTTTCGCAATTGTATTGGGACTCATTTTTGCTGCTTTAGCCAAGTCACCTTTATTCATATTGTGATCAATGAGAAGCTTCCAAAGTTTTTTGTAACTCACGGACATATTATTTCCTCCTTGTATTATAGAGTAGTAGTTTTTAGTGCC
>JBJEAY010000326.1:0-2255 GCA_051869575.1 Prevotella sp.
AATGTCGTATTGAGCGAGCATGGCGAGGCTATATATCACAATATGACCCATGCTGCGGGATTCTATCGCGAGGTGTTCAAGAAATTCAAGGGTATGTTCGAGCGTATCTTCCTCACTGGGGTCAGTCCTGTCACTCTTGACGACTTGACAAGCGGTTTCAATATCGGCTGGAATGTGTCGATGGCTCCCGAACTCGACAAGATGCTTGGATTCTCCACCGAAGATGTGCGAGAGATGTTCACATATTATAAAGAGGTGGGAATTTTGCCCGCCAACTGCGACATTGAGGCAATGATAACAGAGATGAAGCCATGGTATGACAACTATTGCTTTGCTGAGGAATGTCTTGAGAGCGATATCAGAGTGTTCAACTGCGACATGGTACTCTATTATCTGCGCAACTATGTTTCTTACAAGAGTTCCCCGAAAATCATGCTCGACCCGAACACCAAGACCGACTACAAGAAACTCAACATGCTCATACAGCTCGACAAGCTCGATGGCAACCGCAAGGGTGTGATGATGGAAATCATTGAGAAGGGCGAGATCGCAGCCACACTCGTCCCCTCGTTCTCAGCCAACGAGATGACCGACCCGGAGACATTCCCGAGCCTGCTGTTCTATTATGGCATGCTGACTATTAAGGGCACGCGAGGCAGTCGCCTTATACTTGGCATCCCTAACAATAATGTTCGCAAACAATATTACAACTATATATTAAATGAGCTATCGAAGCATAGGACTGTAAATATCTCAAAATTAAGAGATTATTTTGACCTGATGTCATTCGATGGACAGTGGCGCGAAGGATTCCAATACATGGCAGATTGCTACAAGCAGCTCTCCTCAGTGCGCGATTCAATCGAGGGCGAACGCAACATCCAGGGTTTCTTCCTTGCCTATCTGAGCCTCAACGACTACTACATCACGGCTCCCGAGGTGGAACTCAACCACGGCTATTGCGACTTCTTCCTCCTGCCCAATATGACCCATTATCAGGCAAACCACAGCTATATCCTCGAACTGAAATACATACCGAAGTCGGATTATACAGAAGAAAAGGCAGAAAAGCAATGGGCAGAGGCCGTGGAGCAAATCAACGGCTATGCCGCGGCTCCCCGTGTCGAGGCATTGCGCCAAGGCACCCAGATGCACAAGATAATCATGCAGTTCTGCGGATGGGAGTTAGTGAGAATGGAAGAAGTAAAATATAAATAATTATTCTTTATGAAATTAGTATATATATATTATGCGATTGCGACCAAAGGTGGAATAGAACGAATATTCTGTGACAAAATGAATTATTTTGTCCGCAATTACGGTTATGATGTAACGTTTATATCATATCAGCAAGGTAAGCATCCATTAGCTTATAAGCTCGATGAAAGAATAAAAGTTGTAGATTTGAACACTCGTTTTGTCGAATTATACAAATATAATGTCATATTGCGTGTGTTTAAGAACTATGCATTAAGAAAATTATTGAAAAAGCGACTAAGTCGTCAACTATCCGAGGAACGCCCTGACATCGTAATTTGCACAACTGCTGATTTGGCAATAAACGAATGTTTTATGGATCTTCCTTATCGTTTTATTGTAGAATCACATTTGTTTATGGATAAAGTTTTAGAAGCAAATGTACATAACGTGCATGGATTAACACGTTGCTTCTTAAATATTATTGACAAATGGCATATTAAGAAATTCAATAAGGCAAAGGTGTTAGTAACCCTAACACAAGCTGACAAAAAAGACTGGAGTAAACACTTGTCAATTGACATAAAGATTATTCCCAATCTGGTAACATGTTATCCAGAAAGGATTAAACCCTACAATGAAAGACCTAATAGAATATTGTGTGTTGGAAGACTTGAATCACAAAAGGGTTTTGATTATTTGATAGAAGCCTGGAGTTTAATCGCATACAAATACGCGGATTGGAGGATTGATATTTTCGGGCATGGAGAAGACGAGAAAAAACTCAACAATATGATAAAGGAATATAATGTCTGCAACAGTATTAAAATACACAAACCAACTGATAAAATTTACGACGAATATATGAACAGTTCATTTTATGTGTTGAGTTCAAGATTTGAAGGATTTGCACTTGTGATATTAGAAGCAATGAGTTGTGGGCTTCCGTGCGTTTCATTTGACTGTCCTAATGGTCCGGCAGAGATAATCCGTTTTGGAGAGGATGGACTTTTAGTGCCTCTGGCAGATGTTGAAAAATTAGCCGAAACTGTCGAATG
>JBJEAY010000327.1:0-2243 GCA_051869575.1 Prevotella sp.
AGACCTTCAAGTATGGCTATCGCAACGTGATTGTGGTGAAGAAGATGACCTTCCCTAACGACAAGGTGCTGACCATCGAGCTGTCGGAGAAGCAGATAAGCGGACGCACCATCTCGCTCAGCATCGACTATGAGGATGTGCTGTCAGCCGATTCGTTTAACCATATACTGTTGGAGGAAGAATGATGAAAATGAAAAGTGAAGACGGGTTGTTGAGCGTATGCGAAAAATGCAGAATGAAGAAACAACGTTCGGCGGCCAAAGGGAAAGCCAATAGGCTTGTGCATACCCTGTTGCTTGCCATCTGTTTTATGGCAAGCATGACTCCGGCTGTGGCGCAGCAGAACAGCGACCGTATATCCTTGGGGTTCGGATGCCTGTATGAGCGAGGATTGGATGTGACACTGTCCTACGAGCATGAGACAAAGTACCACAATGCGTGGGAGTATTTTGCCAACGGCTACATCAAGTGGGACGAGTGCGCCTCGTGCGGTCATGTGCGTCCTGAGAGTTTTTGGAACAACTACCGCAGTTATGGCTTTGGCTTCGCCTATAAACCCTGTGTGGCAAGAGGACGCAACCATCATGGCAATATGCGCATCGGAGCATCGGCTGGCAGCGATACCGACAGGTTCTTGGGCGGCATCCACCTCGGTTATGAGCATAACTATACGCTCAGACATGGCTGGAAACTCTTTTGGCAGGTGAAGACAGACGTGATGATTAAGGGCGAAGACCTGTTCAGAACAGGTGTCGTCCTGGGTGTGAAACTTCCTGTAAAATGACTATGCGTATGAAAAAGCTTTTTTCGATTTTGGCAGTTGCGGCAACGATGTTGCTCACTGCCTGTGACGAGCATCAGGACTTTCCCGACACAGCAATGAAGGTCACCCATATCTTGACCACTGACGGCAAGGTGATGCCCTACGAAACCTACGAGCAATCGGGCAAGCAAGCCATTGCCGTGGTGTTCAATATCAACCAAAGGGAAGAGATGGAGGGGAACGGATATGCCGTCTATCTGTGGGACATCGCTCCCGAAGCCTTTGCCGACAGCATCGGTGTAGAGCAGGACACCTCCTGTGACCTCACCGCCTACGACGGCAATGCCAACACCTTTGCCCTCTATGGCACGACCGATGTGAAGTCGCCTTTGGCAGAGCGTGTCTTCGACCTATGGCGTTACGGTCAGAGTGCCTATATCCCCAGTGTGGCACAGATGCGTCTGCTCTATCATGCCAAGGACATCATCAACCCTTACATCCTTAAATGCGGCGGCACACCCATCCCCGATGAGGATGATGACTGTTGGTATTGGACTTCAACGGAAGTAGAAGGACAGGCGACCGCCAAGGCATGGCTTTACTCCCTTGGCAGCGGAGCTATACAGGAGACTCCCAAGTGGCAGCCACATAAGGCGAGACCCATCATCACGATTATGGATTAACCCATATACAGACATCGAGTATCACCCATATCATCATCAAAGTACAACAATTAAAAAAGAAAAAGCATGAAAAAGAATTTGTTCCTAATGTTGGGACTTGGAGCCGTACTCCTCACGTCCTGTGACCAAGACATCGTCAATGAGATTTACCTGCCTGGTGGCGGCGGTTCGGTGGTTGTGACCGACAGCACATCGACCAAGCAGCTTCAGGTGTTCACTAATCTGGAGATGCTGCAACCTGCCGTTTCCACGCGAGCAGTGGACAATCAGTGGGAACTCAATGATATGATTGGCATCTCTTCCACAGGGATGATTAACAACATGAAGTTCACCCGAAGCGGCGGCACGAATCAGTTTGTGTCAGCCAACAAGGTGTTTTTCACGGACACAGACACTCACACCTTCAATGCCTACTATCCCTATACGGCAAATACTACCAACGACCTCATAGAGTTCCAAGTGCCGGAGGCAGCTGTACAGAGTGAGCAGAAGGTCAATGATTTCCTGTTTGCCAGTGGAACGGCATCATACGCCAATCCGAGCCTTACATTGAACTTCACCCATCAGATGGTGCGTGTCATCATCAAGGTCTATACCTCACCAGAATACGGTTTCACCACCAATGATTTTGCAGGAAGCCTACTCACGTTCGTCGGTTATTTTGACAGCGGCTCTTTCAACATCAAGACCGGAAAGGTGGAATGCAGTGACGAGTCGGTGACAACCTATTATTTCGGCGAACCTCAAAGTGACCACATGGAATATACGCTTTATGTGCCAGCTCAAGTTATGCCTGA
>JBJEAY010000328.1:0-2242 GCA_051869575.1 Prevotella sp.
TTGTCCTTGCCCACACGGTTGGCAAAGTAGAACAACGGTCCCCAGTCGCTAATCAGCGTAGCTACGATGGAGAACAACCACACAGGACTTGTGCCTACAATACCTATCAAGGCACAAACAATATCAAACAAACGCTTTGTAAATCTATATACCATAATACTTTGTGTTTCAATTCTATGTTATCTTATCTATATCCATGCACCCTTTGCCACACCTTCCCCTTTATCCTGTATATCGGACTCCAGAACCATGCCCAACGGTCAAACCTCCTCAGACGGAAGGTCTTGAAATGAACTATCCAGAAAGAGTACCATTTGCTTTTATAGAGATTCTTCTGCCGGTCGTCCAGCTTCCCGAAATTACCCGAAAACATGATTTCCCGCAGCAGGAACTTGCCATCCTTCTCATTGGGTGTCCAAAGCATCTTGTCCTGCTGCAAACCGAAGACACGTCCCAGCACCCACATCAAGGCAGCGGCAAACCTTTCAAGCCCCAAGCCTGACACCACTCTTAACGAGTGCTCCACCTCCGCTTTGTTCCTGTCCAAATGCACCAACAAAAAATAGTAGTCCATACATTGCCTTAATCCGACCCCTTCGGTGAACAGATGATGAAATATATGTGCCAAGAGGAATACAACATTAAAACTGCCGTCCGCAGCGGTTATCACCTCTCCTGTACATAATTGCACTTTGTTCCTAAATTGAATGTCAGAATGTGCAGCGAAGAACTCATGTAGCACATGGTTCTTTATTGGGGTGGGAAGGTTAAAAGGAACGTAATGAAGTTCTACTTCTGCATCGTTGAAATAATCGAAATGAATATGATGCCCATTCACTTCTTGCGAAGGCGACACTTCCGCCACCCATTTCATAATCCTATCCAGCCCCCCTTCTACCCACACATCAATATCACCGCTTTGTCGCAAGAGCGCAAGGTCAAGGTTATACAAAAAACCTACCCCTTGCCCCTTCAGCACGCAGCTCCTGAATCCAGCCTCATCCAGCAACCTTTGCATTTCTGCGCACCTTCGGTTCATCACCTCATTCCTTTGCTGTATCTGCGCCGCTACGGCAAGCCATTGTATGTAAAGCTCCGGTGGTGGAATCTGCCCCTCACGTTCAAGCCTTTTCACCGCAGAGAAACACACGCCGACAACAGCCTGCTTCTCAGCCATATTGTAGAGCATTTGCCACTCCTCAGCCGTTGGAGTATGAGACAAGCACCTGCGTAATCTAACCGCGACCTGTAACAATTCAAAAAATAAGGAAGAAGTCATCAACACTTTGTTTAAGTACTATAAAGTCACTATTCTATCAAATCTCTCCTTCAGTTCTTTAAAGGTTGTGGGCACATTGAATCTATCTTTGTTGTCCGGATAAACAGAGAGCATAAAGAATATGGCAGAATGTTCACGAAAATATTTTCCCCTCATTGTTTTCTCCATTGCAATGAATTCCTTCTCCTTCAGCCTTCTCTCTTGCCTGTTCATTGGCTTCTCCCGACAATATTCTTCTATAGACTCCTTAGCACGTCTTCTCAGCGCAGCTTCTGTACATTGCTCATTCAGATACTGCTGATAGTTTTTGTAGAATAGCTCGTCCGCAGGAATATACCTGTACTCGGCAGGCATGTCTGGATTTGCATTCTGCAAAGCGACGAAAGCCTTGCCTATATTCATTGTTGAAAACAGCCTGTCGTAGAAATCATAGAAGCGGATATAAATGTCATCATTCATCAAATCATAAAAAGAACCTACAGCACCAATGAACGGCATTGGCTCACACATCTCCATGTTGAACAACAAGTACATACCCCCAATGTTATGAACAGGTTGCACCCTGTGGCAATATTAATCTTTCTGAGTTGTGTCCCAACGTGTTCGAGGGTTGCCAACTCATGATTTTTTATCACAAGTCCTCTACCATTCGATTCCCCATGTATTTCAAAGTGGATAATGGGAATATTATTATTATGTATGCAGTCACCCAGAATATCATTCATGACATCATCCCACTGGCTTAATGTGTTAATATCATGATACTCAACCTTCAAATTTGCATGAATGATAGGCATCCGTGCTATCAGGTCGTTATACAAATCCTCACCCGTATGCCTTTCATTGATGCCAAGCGACTCCAATACAATGATTTTATTGAATCGGAAATTTTTCATGGCTGATACTTTACAATAGTTCGTTAAAAAAATAGCCAAGCCTAAGCGGCTCTGGCAGTAAATAAAA
>JBJEAY010000329.1:0-2237 GCA_051869575.1 Prevotella sp.
GGTGGTGAGTTCACCTATATCCCCAACGACCTCAAGGATGTGGATGACGAGGCACGCGCCACTATCAACAAGATGGTGGAGAAACTCGAGGAGTTTGACGACGTGCAGACCGTTTATACCAACATGAAGCCGGCGGAGTAATATTCTTTTAATTAGGAATTAGGAATTAGGAATTAGGAATTAGGAATGAGAAATTAGGAATTAGGAATTAGGAATTAGGAATTTGGCTGCGCATTGGCATTTCATTCCTAATTCCTAATTCCTCATTCCTAATTTTATTTGTAATCCTTGCTTTCAACGGTGGCATCGAAATAAATCTTGTTTTCCTTCTGCGACCTATATATATATCTGAATTTGTAGCCAGCATCCTTGTAGGCCTGCAGCGATGTACTGTTCTTTATTTGCTCGACAAGGCTCTTGCGCAAGTTGACGCGCTCGAATATTATGGGATTGTCGGCCTTGCCCGTGAGTTTATACCAATAGGCGAGGGTGTGGGTTGACTTGTCGAATGTCATACTGTCGATCTCGGTATTCTCGTCAATCTTACTTGGACATTTCTTGCTTGTGAATTCTGCCGCCTCCTTAGCGCATTTATCCTCCAGTGACTCTTGGCATGAGATGCACACCAGGGCAGCCAACATAGCTAAACAAAATAACTTTTTCATCTTCATATTTTTCTATAAATTAGTGCAATTTCGGCTGCAAAGTTACAAAAAATTGTCCTAAATCAATAATTTTCTCCAAAATATCCTTGTTTTATATCAATTTTTAGGTAAAATATTTGTTTATCTCGTACTTTTTGCGTACATTTGCAACTTAAAATTGAGATATATCAATGGAGAAGACAAGAAATTTCTGCATAATAGCACATATAGACCATGGCAAGTCAACCCTTGCCGACCGACTTTTGGAATATACCAACACCATTAAGGTGACCGAGGGGCAGATGCTCGATGACATGGACCTTGAGAAAGAAAGAGGTATTACGATCAAGAGTCATGCAATACAGATGGAATACTCGCGCAACGGCGAGAAATACATATTAAACCTTATAGACACCCCGGGACACGTCGATTTCTCGTACGAGGTCTCAAGAAGCATTGCGGCATGCGAGGGAGCTTTGCTCATCGTGGATGCCACACAGGGTGTGCAGGCTCAGACCATATCCAACCTGTATATGGCCATCGACCATAATCTTGAGATAATCCCGGTGATAAACAAGATTGACATGCCGAGCGCAATGCCAGACGAGGTGGAAGACGAGATTGTGGATCTGATTGGGTGCGACCCAAGCGACATAATACGTGCCAGCGGTAAGACTGGCGAGGGCGTGGAGGAGATACTCAACGCCGTGGTTGACCGCATACCGCATCCCCAGGGAAACAATGACGCACCGCTGCAGGCACTCATCTTCGACTCGGTGTTCAACTCGTTCCGCGGCATTATCGCCTATTTCAAGATTGAGAACGGAACCATACGTCAGGGTGACAAGGTGAAGTTCTTCAACACTGGAATGGAATACGTGGCAGACGAGATAGGAGTGCTCAAGATGGACATGATACCACGCAAGCAACTCTCAACGGGAGACGTGGGATATATCATCAGCGGCATCAAGGACTCGAAGGAGGTGAAGGTGGGCGACACCATCACTCATGTGGCACGTCCGTGCGACAAGGCCATCGAGGGATTCCAGGAGGTGAAGCCGATGGTGTTTGCAGGTGTGTATCCTATCGACCCCTCGGAATACGAGAACCTCAGGGCATCGCTTGAGAAACTCAGACTCAACGACGCGTCGCTGACATTCCAACCAGAGTCGTCGATAGCATTGGGATTCGGATTCAGATGCGGATTCCTCGGACTGTTGCACATGGAGATTGTGCAGGAGCGACTCGACCGCGAGTTTAATATGGATGTAATCACCACCGTGCCCAACGTGTCGTATATGTGTTACGACAAACAGGGTGGGGCAAAGGAGGTGCACAATCCATCGGGACTGCCCGACCAGACGATGATCGACCATATTGAGGAGCCTTATATCAGGGCCTCGATAATCACCGCTGCCGACTACATCGGTCCCATCATGACGCTGTGTCTCGACAAGCGTGGCGAACTCATCGACCAGCAGTATGTGAGTGGTAATAGAGTGGAACTGCATTTCATGCTGCCACTTGGAGAGATAGTCATCGACTTCTACGACAAGCTCAAGAGCATCTCGAAAGGATACGCCTCGTTCGACT
>JBJEAY010000330.1:0-2233 GCA_051869575.1 Prevotella sp.
ACCTTATCCAACTTCAACAAGTCGTAGCCCTTTATTTGGGCGATGACAAGATGAAGTTCGGTACCACCCGTCATTTGGCGCACCACCTTGCCCTGGGCATAACCCCTAATCTGTTCCTCGGCTTCATTCCATTGCTTTTCTGCATCTGCATCCGTGGCTGTCATCGGAAGGTATTTCAGCTCGATGATGTAGGAATGGCGGATGTCGGGATAACGCTTGAGGTCGGGCATTAGGAAGAAGTCGCAATAGCCATGATTCAATTCCACCTCTGGACATGTGAGATAATAAGGATTGAGCGTCAATAAGGCATTCATGAAGCCCTGGAGATTACGCTCGCCCTCGATAAGGCTGCGTATGGAGGTGGTGTCGTGATATTGGCGACAGATGCACTCCATCATCTCGCGCCACTGTCCACGATATGCAGCAAAGCGGAAGGCATCATCAAGGTCGCCAATCTTCAGAGGTTGGATTTTGTTATATTCCACCAACATATAGTTATAATACTGCTCGCGCACATTGTGGTTGGGAATACCAAGTATAGGCAGACCTTCCTCCATTCCCTTAATAGTCACCATTCCATAATAGAACAGAAGGCTCTTGAACATATTCGGGTCAGTAAGCTGGTTGGCAGGGAAAGAACGCTTCACCCTGCCATAGGTAAATCCATTTTGGGCTATTTCCAAAAGCACGCCCTTGCGGTCGCCCTCTATCTTGTCGAGACGCACAATGCGGTCGAGTTTGGCATAGTCGGTCTTGGCATTTGGGTCGATTTTGTCCGCTGGTTCCCTTCCGTTATTGAGGAAACTCTTCAGATAATAAAGCACCATATCAGTATTGAACACATGGTGATTTTTGACATCAGCGTATTCTGAGAAGCAATATCCGTCATACCACGGGCGCATAGCCTCAAGGGTTTCTTCCTCGTCCAAGGAAAAAGCCCCCGCCTCGTTGTAATAACGTATTATCTGACGAACCTCCTCATCACTGAATCCCAACATCTCATTAAATTGCTCATCCAAAGTAAGAGCCGAGGCTATGTTATATCCACTTGTTACGTCATCCATAGTCACAGGACTTACTCCCATCATGAGTATGCGGTCGAAACTGCCCTTGAACTTCTTGAAAAGGTCGCGATAGAATCCCTCTGCATGAGTCATTGCATGATATACCGCCTCACCATGTTGATTCAAGACATTATTCGTGAAATTGTCATACTCGTCAACGATGAGATAGGACTTGATGTTGTATGTCTGAAATTTCTGATGAACATAGTTCACACGGTCGCTTGTAGATTTCTGTTGCTTGTATTCAATAACATAGCTTTCGGGATAATACTTGGCATAGCGAGAAACAAAATCACCATACATCATATCGAGATACCCATTTACATTCTCTTCAATAGTATCCTTGTTGCCTCCTGGCTTCGAGAAGTCAAGCCTCAGCACTTGGTATTCGTTACGCTCTGGAGTAGGATGGCTTCCCACGTATGTATCTCCAAACAAAAGGTCAAATTTGTCCTTGGCCTCAATGTCATAATACGACTCCATCATCGACAAGAACAAGCTCTTGCCGAAGCGACGCGGACGTATGAGGAAAAGAAAGTGCCCCACATTCTCCATACGTTCGAGATACATGGTCTTGTCAACCATAAACAACCCCTCGCGCTTAACCTGCGCATAATTAGAAATGCCATACGGCAACAACTTGTACTGACCCATAATCTTACCTTCTCTTTTGGATGAACATCATATTTCGACTGCAAAGTTACACAAAAAAATGAGATAATCCATACTTTTATGATGAAAAATGATAAAAATGAAGGAGAAAAAGGGTCTTGACATACTTTTTAGAAGCAGAAAACCGATGTCTTTGTTTAATAATGTTAACTATTTAAACTTTCTTAGCTAAATATTTGCGAATATCGGAAAATAATCTTAATTTTGCAGCATCGCACGTTAGCCCCTATGTGGGTGAGCGGGCGGTCATATATTTGAGAAAGACGTTTTCAAATAAAGAAACAGGCACCTGCGCCTTTTTTCGTATATATGCGATAGAGATAGTTAAAAACTAACCTTGCCGAATCAGGGGTGTCAATAGGCGAAATGATAAATTATATATGAAAAAGAAATCTATTCTAACGGTCATTTGCGCAGGCCTACTCACTATGAGTTTTACAAATCCTGACTTCGTCATTGCGTCACCCTAAACGCCTAAATAGTCAAATAGAGGCTTG
>JBJEAY010000331.1:0-2230 GCA_051869575.1 Prevotella sp.
TCAACAACAAAATTAAGGTGATGAAGCGGGAGGCTTATGGCTTTGCGGACGACCGAATTTCGGGCTTCGTCTGTTGGCCCTGCACGATGCTGGCATCACGTCATTCCTGTGAAGACCCATAATAATTCGATTCATTTGATTCATTCGACAATTTGAAAATTTTTATAATTTGATAATTTAACCCAAGTTTGATGCCTTATAAGCCATTTCCTTTGCTGTTCAGCGACTTTCGATTTCAATTTGCATCGCTGTGTACTACAAACTTTTTTGGATTTTGATTTTTCTGAATGGCATTTTCTTGTACTTCAATAGTTCGTAAATATTGTTGGCTGCCCCTGTCGGTTCACTGCACATCCTCATATGCACCTTCTCTCCAAGAGCGTTCGTGGCTTCCGTCGTGACGGCCTTCTGTGTTGACATCCGTCTGACTATTTCTGTCCAGTAGCAGTTCTCACCCGCCTGCTTGAGTCTGTATCTGATTGTGTTGACTATCCAGTATGAGAGCAGTCCGAGGAAGAGGTGGGCATCCGATCGGTCATCTTTCTTGTGGTGTATCGGCCGCAGGTTGAGGTCGGTCTTCAGCTGCCTGTTGGTACATTCTATTTCACGCGTAAGGTTGTAATAGTCCCATGTGGTCTTCTCGTCAAACGTCGCTACATTCGTCCTGAGGAAATACACTCCGCTGTCCTTGTCCACGTTCTCCGGCACGGCGATGCGCCACTGTATGTCAGCCATATTCTTGGGATTCTTCGGATTGTCAGCGATGTAGTCAATGACATAGTATTTCGATATGGACGGGTATTTCTGCCTGGCCCTTCCCACACGCTCTATGACCTTCTCGTATGCTTTCGTCCCGTTCTTCTTCGTGAGTGACTCCCTCGCCTTCTGGAGTTCCTCCTCGAAACGCTCCTTGAACTTTCGGTTCATTGAGGTCTCCTTGAGTTCCTTGGCGGGTGACTTTATCTCCAGATAATAGTCGCCGCCTTCTTCATGCCTTACCTGCGTGAGACTGATGGGCTGCCGCTTGCTGTCCTGCACGGTGACGGTCTTGGCATCAGGCGCAAGCTCGTAGTCGGCAAGCCTTCTGCGACTGACGCACAGGTAGTTATATCCCTTGTCCTTGATTTTCCTGAGGTTTTCCTCGGTGGCTATGCCTGCATCAAGGCAGACTAACACCTTGTCCTTAGGGTCATTCGGGACGCGTGTCTTGGAGTTGAGCGTGTCCACCATGTCCGGAAGCGAGTTCGGGTCGGCCGTATTGCCGGCAAGTATTGACGAGTAGCGTATGAACCCCTCCCTGTTTATGCACAGTGCCAACACAAGCAGCTTGCAGTCGGACCGCTTCTCCTTGGAACGGCCGAACCTGGCCTTGACGCTGCTGTCCTTCCTGCCCTCAAAGTAGAAATTGGTGAGGTCGAAGATGGCAATCCTGTTGGTTATGTTGAACAGGTCGTCAGTTCTTCGGCACAGATGATCCTCGAGCTTGTCCTTCAGCTCGTACAGTGACGGAGCAACCTTATAAATGGACTGGAATCCAGGACGCCAGTCAGGGCTGCCGCTTATGAGTTCGCATACGGCAGAGTTCTCGTCCATTATGCGCAAGCTCTTCAACTCCGATGGGGAATACACGGTACGGGTGATGAGGTGGGCAAGCGCGGTGTTTATGCGTATCTCGCTCCAGCCTTCCTTCGCCAGGAACTTGTCTATCCCAAGCTCGCGGATGGTCTGGAGGCATATCCACTCCGCACCGACATCCCTCGCGTCTGTATGCTTGACGGTGTTCACGTCAACAAGGCGCTCCGCCTGTCCGCGGCAGCATTGACGGCATCAATGCTGCCGTTGTTCACCATCTCACGCCAGAACTCCTCCGCCTTGCGGCGCACGAACTCGTTGTATCGAGACAACGGACTTGAGAACAAATCCTGCTGGTCCTGGTGCTTATAAAGATATGTGAGGCACTTGCCTATGTCGCGGATGTCCTCGGGGCGGTGAGGCTCGTCTATGAATCCAACGTTTAGCATGACACGGCAGCGCACGCGGCCTGACAGGTCACGGAAAGACTCCTTGATGCGGTAGTACCAGTCATCGCACTGGGTCCTCGGATTATATCTTGGTTGAGACATAAAATGCATAGCGGGTGCAAAGGTACAAATTTTCCGCGAGACTTCTGTGTACTACCTAAAATCCGCAAATATTTTTTCGAGTGTCTGACTTAGCCCTTGCTTATAGC
>JBJEAY010000332.1:0-2223 GCA_051869575.1 Prevotella sp.
CCTTCGGGCAGCACATGGCCCTGCAACTCGGGAAACCACCGCCTCAAATCCTCGAAGAGCTTCATCCCCGGTTCGTCGTTGTCGGGATACATGTGTAGCGACACACCCTCGGGCAGTCCATCCCTCAGCACACTGATGTCAGCCCTCGTGAGCGAAGTGGCCGAAGGAATAGCCACCGCCTTATGCCCTGCCGACAGCATCGCCCAGCAATCCGATGGACCCTCGGTTATCCAAAGCTCATCCCTCGGCTTCAATCTCCTTATCACCGGTTTGTTGTACATCCCCACATGCGAACCGCGAGGAAAGCGGAAGCGTGGCTTTTCCTCCTTTCCCATATACCTCCCCTGTACACTCAGCAGCCTCCCATCCACATCCCGATAAGGAATCAGCAGTGACGGTGCATCATAAAACGCCTTCCCCCATCGCCAGCAAGGCATAGGCTGTGATATGCTCGTCAGTCCGCACCACTTCACCACCCTCGGGTCAATCTTCCTCTCCTCATAAAGGAAATGCGCCGCCACCTCATTAATAACCGGCTGCCCCACGAGCGTTTCAAGATATTCCAAATCCAGTTCCCCACTTGCGGATGCCTCTGGGAGCGCAGGCGTCTCGCCTGCGGCCATTGCGTCAGCCCCCGAAGCCCCAGCCGTTGCGTCAGTCCCCGTGCACGGCGCGTCAGCGCCGTGTGTACAACGCCCGCCCCCCTCATCTATCCACCCCACCGCCTCCTTGAATCCCACATTCAAGTATCTCATCACAAAATCAATCACATCCCCGCTTGCCCCGCAGGCAAAGCACTTAAAGCGATTATTCTTAAAGTGCAAGCTCGGATGCCTGTCCTCATGGAATGGGCAGAGCGCCTTATGGCGCACTACCCTGATTCCCAATTTCTCAGCCACCTCCTCTATAGGCGTAGCCCTGATATCATTCAATTTCTCCGTCCTCATTTCTAATTCTTGCTATATATTCCACTGTCATTATCCTTTTGGATATACTTGCGATACACCCACACGCGAAGCATGTTCTTGGCATCATCGTCCAATCCTAATCGGCGTCGCACCTCCACCACCTGTTCCTCAGTGAATTGCTCGGGCAACATCTCAAGCATGTTCTGTCGGCCTCGCTTGTGCACCACTCGCTCCTTCTGCTTCTCGTCGGTCATGTCGTCGCCAAAGTAGTGGCACTTGCACCACAGGTCGTAGTCGAGACTCCACTCTGCAAACTTCTCTATCTCCTTCGACCACTGCATGCCATGGGCGATATACAGCACCATTGCCTTGAGATAGGCTATCGTCACGGCACGATACGACAAGTCCTGATACACATCGTCGCCCGTCAGGTCGCCCTCTCGCTGGCATTTGTCAAGCATCCTCTTGGCCATGCGCAACGCCTCGCGGCACACCACCGTTCCGCGTGCCTCGTTCAGGCGGTCGATATATGGCTTGAGGTCGGCAGCAAACTGCTCGTCATATTTGCCATAGACGAAGGGCTTGGTCTTGTCGGGAATGATAGTCGAGATGTTAAGGCGTGAGAGTGTGCCATCCACCAAGCTGCCACGGAAGAACTTCTGACCCTTGAGTATGGTGGTCGAGGCGTTCCAGTTCCAGCGCAGGGCTACCCTTGCCGTCACCGACTGCGTTCCCACTCGCTCCTGTCCATACATGCCGTTGTCGAAGCAAAGACAGATGATCTTGCCCACATCCTTGGTGCCGTTGGTGTGCAACTGTTTCAGCAGCTCAATCTCTTCCAAGTTAGTGTATAGATACTTGCCCTTGGCGTCGTTCATCCTCTGCACGAAGGCGGCATTGGTCATGTCGCTCACCAACACCTGCACGCACAGGTCGTCCGGTCGCTTGGGCTTCTCCTTGTTGGCTCCCTTCTTGTTCATCGAGTCCTTCCACTCCTGCTCGCGCTCACGGTTTACCTTGTCGTGCTCCACGATGTCAGCCAGGATATACTCCACGGGGTTGTTAACCGCCGACTTTCCCGACGACTGCGGAGCGATGTTCACACTCATGAACGTTGCCTCCTTCTCGGTGCCGTCGATAAGTTCGAATTTCACCTGGTTCAAATGTATGCCAAGTGCGGGAAAAACACCGTTTGCCACCGACGGACGGCACACATAAGGCACGTTTTTTATCAAATGCGACACCAAAAACGGTAGTTTTCGGGGCATTGCAGGAGGTAGTGCGTTCCTTAACTCTTTGTTATTCAATTTCTTAG
>JBJEAY010000333.1:0-2222 GCA_051869575.1 Prevotella sp.
GGACCGATGATAATGTCGCAGGTGGATGCATTCTTGTCGTTGAGGAATTTATTGATGTTGGCATCTTCTGCCACATTCCATGCAAACACATCTATCGACATCCCCGTCTGCTTCAGACTATCGACTGCCATCAATACACCGCGATAGTATTCCACCATCCTCTTGCCATCACCATTGTCATTATGAAGAGGCAACATGACTCCCAAACGTATGGAAGTCTTTTTATCTACCATTGTTGAAGGAGCTACCTTGGTTGCTGGTTCCACCTGAGTCTTCGGATAGGGTATGACTATGAAGGTTCCCTTCTTGAGTTCATAACCAGGGGTATTCATTTCGGGATTCGCCTGAATGAGTTCCTGGATGGTCAATCCATTATCACGGGCTATTCCGAAAATGGTCTCCTTCTTCTTGACCTTATGCATCTCACGTATGTTTGACTTGGTCTGGGCGAGGAGGCTTTCACATGTACCAAAAAGCACCAAAAGCACCCAAAAATATCTTAAAAGTCGTTTCATATTCGAATATTTTTAAATATCGGCAACAAAATTACTAAAAAAAAGTGGGTAAATCAACTAAATTCACTAAATTTGCACGAAATATTTGAATAATAATGGATTTTAGACAGTTATTTGTACTTTTTTTGTGCATTTTTGCGCATAATTGTGCTATTGCAGACATTATCCCCACTGCAGTCTATACAGATGCAAATGGGGAGAGAATTGAGACGACTGATGCCATCGCTGATGCACAGGCGCCTCTGGAGGTTGAGTTTAGCGCGACAATAACCGACATACCAGACGGCGAACAGCCTGCATTGGAATGGAGGTTCATAAGAGAGGGGGAACAGACTCCCTTTGTCACGAGATACGAAGACAGTACATCATATACTTTCTCCGAATCGGGTACGTTTGTCGTCTCACTATATGCCACTTTTGACGAAGCAAGCGCCCCCGAATTATTAGGTAGTATCTATGTAACCATCAGTACCAGTATATTGGAAATGCCCAACGCCTTCTCTCCTAACGGGGATGGTGTAAATGACATATACAAAGCGAAATCAAATCATAGGAGCATCATCGAGTTTCATGCATACATCTTCAACAGATGGGGACAGAAGTTGTTTGACTGGACCAACATCAATGAAGGATGGGACGGAACAGCTCACGGAAAACCGGTGAAGGACGGCACATATTTTGTTTTGGTCAAGGCAAAGGGGGCAGACGGAAGGGAATATAATATCAAAAAGGATGTGAACATATTAAGAACTTATATCGAAAATGAGCAACAATAACATAAACAAGGAGGGGCAATTCATCAATGTCTGGGGGGCAAGAGTACACAACCTTAAGGATATTGACGTGGAAATACCGAGGGACAGTTTGACGGTAATAACAGGATTGTCGGGCTCGGGAAAGTCGTCATTGGCTTTTGACACTATTTATGCCGAGGGACAGAGAAGATATATCGAAACATTCTCGGCTTATGCCCGCAATTTCCTTGGAGGCATGGAAAGACCGGATGTTGACAAAATCACTGGGTTGAGTCCGGTTATCAGCATCGAACAGAAAACCACCAACAGAAACCCACGTTCCACTGTTGGCACTACTACTGAGATTTACGATTTCTTGCGACTTCTGTTTGCAAGGGCAGGAAAGGCTTACAGTTATGCCACTGGCGAGGAGATGGTGAAATATACGGAGGATAAGGTGGTAGAAATGATTCACAGGGATTATTCAGGCAGAAAGATAATGGTATTGGCCCCCGTAGTGAGAAGCAGGAAAGGTCATTATCGCGAATTGTTTGAGAGTCTCAGACGAAAAGGTTATCTTTATGTACGTGTGGACGGAATGCTGAAAGAGATTACTGAAGGCATGAAACTTGACAGATACAAAAATCACGACATTGAGGTCGTTGTTGACAAAATGGCGGTGAAGGATGGGCAGGATGACCATAGACTGAAAAAAAGCATAGCTACGGCAATGAAAGCGGGTGACGGACTTATTATGATTCTTGACAACGATACCAAAAACGTAAAGTTCTTCTCTAAGCGCCTGATGTGTCCCACTACTGGTATTGCTTACAGCGACCCCGCTCCTAATAATTTCTCGTTTAACTCCCCACAGGGAGCATGTCCCAAATGCAAGGGGCTTGGGGTCGTCAACGAAATCGACATTGATAAGGTGATCCCCAAAAGGGAAGTAAGCATATACAATGGAGCAATT